>JALSQA010000278.1 GCA_026985685.1 Campylobacterales bacterium
CATGTTTGAGGCACTCACAAATGCGATTAAAAAACAAGCCATGATCTACAAAAGCGTAATTGACGCATCAGGTAAAATTCAATAAATAAGGTAATTTAGATGTCATTTTTAAGCGGTTTTGATATTAGTGGATATGGACTTTCTGCACAAAGATTTCGTATTAACTTAATCAGTTCAAATATTGCAAATGCAAATACAACAAGAACAGATGAAGGTGGACCATACCGTCGTCGTGAAGTAATCTTTAAAGCACAGGATTTTTCAGATCTTTTGGCACAACAGATGCAAAGTAACAATGGATTTATCAAAAATGAAAATCCTATTGAAGATCCAACATCAGCAAAGTTTCCAAAACCTCCTTTGATGAGTGTAAGTGTTGATAAAGTTATTCGTGATGATTCACCTTTTAAATTACGTTTCGATCCATCCAATCCAGATGCTGATGAAAATGGCTATGTTGCCCTTCCTAACGTTAATCCTGTTGTTGAAATGGCCGATTTAATAGAAGCAACGAGAGCATATCAGGCAAATGTAGCAGCCTACCAAAGCACTAAAACAATGGCACAAAGTTCTATAGATTTATTGAAAGGATAATAAATGACACAAAACATACAAAATATATCACCTATTTCTCTTGCTAGTGTATCTAGTCCCCAAAAAAACCAACAAGAAGGTGGTGATTTTTTAAGTGTTTTACAAGCATCTTTAAATGATGTCAATGATGCACAAATAAAAGGTGATAAAGCTTTACAAAGTATCGCAACTGGTCAAGTAAAAGATTTACACCAGGCAGCAATTGCAATAGATAAAGCTGAAATCAGCATGAAGCTCATGCTTGAAGTAAGAAATAAAGCACTCAGTGCATATAAAGACATATTAAGAACACAACTTTAAAAATCACATATGAAGTAGTTGTATTTATCGAAATTTTTATACAACTACTTTTTAACCTTTGATTCATTATAATTGATTTATGAATCAAAATGACAGCAAAAAATTTAAAATAGCCTTTATATTTTTTATACAATTTTTACTATTTCTTGTACTTATATTTGCAATATTTAGAATATTATCTCATAGTACAGACTTGCCAAAACTTGAAGCGACTGAAACAGATAAAGCAATTCGTGGAGATATTCTTAGTAAAAATCACTATACAATGGCAACAAGTAAAAAACTCTATACAGCACAAATAGATACAAGATGTATAGATCCAGATAAATATGAACTTTTTGTCAATCTCTTTTCTATTTTTAGTAAAATAGACCCTTATACCATCAAAGAAAAACTAGCATCTAACTTTGGTTTTGTCAACATTTCATGTACCCTTGATTCAAAATCTGCCAGATATCTCAAACAATTACGCTACAACTTAGCAAGATATCGTGTTTTTCGTAAATATATAGATGAAAAAACTGGTCATACGCTAGATCATGGACTTAGTATCTTTGAAACTGGTGAATATCGTCAATACCCTTTGCAAGACTCTTTTTCCCCTTATATTGGATTTATGAAAAAAGAGTTGAAAAACAATTACCAAACAATTTGGGGAAAATATGGTTTGGAAAAATTTTATAACGAACAATTAGAAGGTATACAAAGTACAAAAATTTCAGGACGTAGAGATATTCATGGCAATATCATTTTAGATAGACATAGTGAAGTTAAAAATCGTATTGATGGTTATGATCTTATTACAAGTATTTCTCTTAAAATGCAAAAAGAGTTAGAACATATCTTAGATATACAAAGAAAAAGAATTGGTGCAAAAGAGATTATCGCATCAGTCATGGAATCCAAGACAGGCAATATCATAGCTTTGGCAAGTTCAAGACGCTACAATCCAAACAAAATCACAGTTGATGATGTACCAAATACAAATATCTCAGCTATTCGATATATTTTTGAACCTGGTTCAGTTATGAAAGTAATTGCATATTCACTTTTACTTGATGAAGGTGTTATCAAACCAAATGATATAGTCAATGTAGAAAATGGACGATACCAACTTGGCGATAGAGTGATTACAGATGAACATAAATATGACTACCTAAGTACTGAAAACATCATCGTACACTCCAGTAATATCGGTATGGCAAAGCTATCCAAACTACTTGATACTATCACCTTTTTTAAAGGACTCAGAGATTTTGGATTTTCAAGAAAAAGTGGTATTGATCTTAGTGATGAGTTAAGTGGTTCTATACCTAATATTCATCAATTAAAAAATAGTATCTTTAAAGCAACTGCATCGTATGGTTATGGTATACGTGTGAATTTTTTCCAACTGCTAAAAGCATACAATATCTTTAATAATGATGGATTAATGCTAAAACCTACAATAGGAGAATATTTTAATCCACATATTCATAAATTACGTAAAATATATCACAAGAAAAAAACTCCTGTTATAAGTGAAACTACAGCACATACTATGCAAAGAATTTTAATCAAAACAGTAAATGAAGGAACTGGTAAAAAAGCTATTACACCTGGATTATATGTAGGTGGCAAAACAGGTACTGCCCAAATTGCACAAAGAGGAATTTATACTAACCTTTACAATAGTTCATTTTTTGGATTTGCAAATGATGCAAAACACAAATATACAATAGGAGTCACAGTTATAGAACCATCTCCTCAAAAGAAACAATATTTTGCATCTCAAAGTGCAGTACCCGTATTTAAAGATATTGTTGATATTTTAATAGCAGATAAATTCTTAATACCTCTAAATTATAGACATTAAACTTATATTTTACTGAATTTAAGTGTTTTATAAGTATAAACATACTAAACTCCCACTTCATTAAATAAATAAAGGTACTATTGTGAAAACAACAAGAATGATAAAAGCCGATGAGGTTCAAAGAGACTGGGTTGTTATAGATGCAAGTGGTAAAAAATTTGGTCGTCTTTTGACTGAAGTTGCTACACTTCTTCGTGGTAAACATAAACCATACTATACTCCAAATGTTGATTGTGGTGACTATGTTGTCATTATCAATGCTGACAAAGTAGAAGTTACTGGAACAAAACTAGATACAAAAATGTATCATAGACATACAGGTTATTTTGGTGGCGTTAAAAGTGATAAACTAGGTGATCTTTTAGAGAATAATCCAGCTAAACTTTTCAAACTAGGAACAAGAGGTATGTTACCAAAAACAAATCTTGGTAAAGAGATGCTAAAAAAATTAAAAGTATATGCAGGCAGTGAACATCCACATACTGCACAAGTAAGTAAATCAGAAGGTAATAAATAATGTCAAAAATTTATGCAACAGGAAAAAGAAAAACTGCAATCGCAAAAGTATGGTTAAAACCAGGTTCAGGTAAAATGGCTATCAATGGTCAAAGTCTTGATGAGTGGTTAGGTGGTCTTGATCTTTTGAAAAAAAGAGTTATGCAACCACTTAATCTTACAAAACAAGAACAAACTGTAGATATTATTGCAAATGCACAAGGTGGTGGTGTTTCAGCACAAGCAGACGCTATTCGTCATGGTATCTCAAAAGCACTAGTAGCTTTTGATGCAGAATTTAGATCTATTCTCAAACCTCATGGTCTTTTAACTAGAGATTCAAGAGTTGTTGAAAGAAAAAAATACGGAAAAAGAAAAGCGAGAAGAAGTCCTCAATTCTCAAAAAGATAACATTTTTTTATCTTCTTCTATCTGGTCGGATTTTTTCCGACTAGAAGAGTCTCAAAGGTTAGCTTATGAGCAAATTTTTAAAATCTATACTTATTCTATTTGCAACACTCATTTTATTCTATTTTGGATACCAGTCTTATAAAAATGCTTCTAGTTATATCGAACTTTCAAAAGTCATATCACATAAAAACAATACAACAAAAAGTATGCAAAAAAAACTTAATAAATTTTTAGAAGATCTATCATTAGGTATATATGATAAATACTCTTCAAATAATGATAAATTAAACATACTTGAGCAAAATGCTGATAATGCCTACCAAAATAGTATTAAGAATTTATATTATTTTTTTACAGCAGTATTTATATTTGGAATCATAATATTTTTAATCGACAAAGAATTATTTTTAATTTATTTGGGAATTGCAACTTTAATTAGCCTAATTGCAGCTCTTTTTTCTCCCTTACTCATGATGACTATTTATAAGAGTTTTCCTCTCATAGGTGAAGTCATACTATCTTATGAAAGCAAAAGTATTAGTTCAACCATCACAAAGTTATTTCATCAGGCAAATTATATTGTTGCACTCATAGTTCTGACATTTAGTGTTTTGATTCCTCTTTTTAAATCAATTTTAATAATAAGCTATGGATTTTTTAAAGAAACAGGTATTGCAAAAAAGATGGTACTTTTTATAGAAAAGATTGGTAAGTGGTCTATGGCAGATGTATTTATCGTTGCCGTATTAGTAGTATTTTTCTCTACAAAACAAGATATACATACTAGCATCAAAATCGAAGTAGGACTTTACTTTTTTATAGGATATGTTCTTCTTTCAATGCTTGGATCAACTATTCTCGCACAAAAACACGCTAAAGAGTAAATGCTCTTTTAGAGCATTTGTGCGAACTCTTCAAAAATATACTTACTGTCATGAGGTCCTGGACTTGCTTCAGGATGATGTTGTACTGAGAAAATAGGCTCACTATTATATCTAACCCCTTCAATAGTTTGATCAAACAAATTAATATGTGTCACACTTGCAATATCACAAATAGAATCAGGAACATTATAATTGTGATTTTGAGCAGTGATTTCAACCTTTTTATTAGCTTGATTTGAAACAGGATGATTTCCACCGTGTTGTCCAAATTTTAATTTATAAGTTTTGTGTCCATGAGCAATAGATAAAAGCTGATGTCCTAAACAGATAGCAAACATCGGTACTTTAGCGTCTATTAGTTTTTTGATTTTTTTTGCTTCTTCTTCTAATATCAGTGGATCTCCAGGACCATTTGATAAAAATACCCCTTTAATATCTCCATCAAAAAAACGCTCAATAAGCCTATCAGGATCAAATTCATACGGTATCACTTCTACACTCAAACCAGTTTGTCTAAGCTCATTGAGGATATTACGCTTAACTCCAAAATCAATTACCACTATCTTTTTACCCAAACTTAGTGGCTCTTGATAACTTAAATTGTTCATATCCCATGCACCACTTGTATGTTCATAAACTTCTTTAGTACTCACTTCTTTTATATAATTTACCTCTTCAATTCTTGGAGAATTTTCTAACATTTGTTTAAGCTGTTCTTTATCAGATATGTTGGTCGAGGCAATCATCATTTGAGGGCCATTATTTCTAATATGTTTTGTCAAAAAACGTGTATCAATATCACAAATACCTAAACTCTCATGTTCTTGTAAAAATGAACTAAAAGATTTTTGGGCTCTGAAATTTGAAAAACGTTCTTGATAATTTCTGACAATAGCTCCACTACTATAAACTTTTTGACTCTCCATATCATCACTATTACAACCAACATTTCCAATTTCTGGCATAGTAAAAACGACAAATTGTCCTGCATAACTAGGATCACTCATGATCTCTTGATAACCACTCATAGAAGTATTGAAAACTATCTCACCTGTTTTAGTACCACTAAAACCAAAACTTTTTGCTTCTATATATGTTCCATCTTCAAGATATATCCAAATAGGCTCTTTTCTCATTAAAGCATCCCTTTCCTGCGAAGTTCTTCTCTATATAATCTTTCAAAAACTGTATTATATTCATCAGATCCAGGTACTAATTTTCGTTGCATTTTTTCTATTTTTGCCATAACAATATCTTCAATCTCTTCAAAACTTTGTATATAATTTTCAATAGATGTATAAATGATATTTTTCATAATATTTTCACTTACACTATAATTAATCAAATCATCATCATATAGTTTATCCAGTATCTGGTGTGCTACATTGTTAAAACGATCTTCATAAGATAGAATAACACCATATTCTTTTGCCATCTTTTTCTTAACAAGCCAAAACATATTTCTACGATCAACTCGCATAAATTCCATTTCATCTTCATTTTCATCTAATATTTCACTAACACGCTCTTCTAATACCTTTTCTTTTTGCAAATCTTCTTCCAATAACGTTTGAGCACGCAATGAAACAGGCTCTAACCCTTCTGTAAAAGTCACATAACCTGAGTTTAATAAATCAATTGCAATTTTATTGGCTATGTATGGTGCATGTGGTAATGTTATCTTCATGGGAGATACCTTGTGTATTAATTTAAGCAGTTTATATTAGCAAAAATTAGGTAAATTGTGAATGAGGCAAGGTACTACTTGGTTATATTTCGATCAAAGGGTGGACCTTTTAGTAAAAGTGTCGTAACATCTGATGCAATAGAAGGATCCATTTTCGCCATTACTTTTGATATCTTTTTAGGGGTAAGATTAAAAAGTATTTTCGCAGCTCTAGGTTTGGTCATTTCATCTAAAATAGATGCAGCTTTAGAATCTTTCATTTTTAGATAAGCAGCTGTTATTTTGTCATCTTTAGCTTTTTTTATCTCTTGAAGTAATTTCTTTTTTTCTTCATATAACTTTACAACTTCTTTTTTAGTTTGTTCAACTTTTTGTAGTGTGGCATTCACTTCTTTTAATTTTTGTATAATTTTTTTCTCTTTTTTTTCCAACAATTTATTTTGAGCCTCTTTATATAGTTCAAATGACTGTTGTTCATCATCTAAACGATCCATCGCTCGTAAAATTTCCCCTTTTCTTTGTTCAAAGATTTCATTGCAATCAACAAGATCTTTAGCAAATAATGAGAAAGAAACATACACTAATAATAAAATTATTTTATTCAAATTTTTCCTTTTTTATAAATCTAACAAATAGTTGAGTACCTATTTCATCAAGATTTTTTGCTTCTTGCCTTTTGATTTCATCAAGCATTTTTTCAATTTCTAATTTATGCAAATGATTTATTTTTTCATATTCTATATTTGCTTCTTTGTATAGAATGTTAAATTTATTTATCTCTTGATCAAAATATTTTAGCATATTTTCTTTATTTTCTTTTTCATGAAATAAACTATTTTTTTGAGCAAGTGCTATATTTAGCTCAGCATAATTACCTTCATTGGGATATGAAAATAGCTTTATTTTTTGAATTATTTCATCTATTTGATTTAATGTTTGCTGTTTTTGTTGACGTATAGATGCGAGTTGTTGTTCAATTTCGGAAACTTTTTGCTTTTTTACTTTCAAAATTTCCGAAAATTTTGTCTTCATACGATAATAGTATCTTTACGATCAGGACTTGTCGAAATTATACCTACTTTCGTCTGTGTTAATTTTTCTATAACTTTAATGTACTCTTTTGCACTATTTGGTAATTCTCTATATTCACGAATACCTTCAACTTTATCCCAACCTTTAAATGTTTTATAAATAGGTTTTACATCTTCAAGTTCATAAGGTACATAATCTATTTCTTTACCTTCAAATTCATATGCTACACAAATTTTTATCTCTTCAAACCCATCTAGTACATCTAATTTCATCAAAGCTATTTGATCACAGCCATTCAATCTACACGCATGTTTTGCCGCAACAGCATCAAACCAACCGCATCTTCTCTTACGTCCAGTTGTCGTACCAAATTCATGACCTTTTTGAGCTATCAATTCACCCTCTTTGCCAAACTCTTCAGAAGGGAATGGTCCATTACCTACCCTAGTACAATAAGCTTTTGCAATACCTGTAACTTTTCCAATATCTTTAGGATTTAATCCCAAGCCAGTACAAGCACCTGCACTTACTGTATTTGAACTTGTAACATATGGATATGTTCCATGATCAATATCAAGCATCGTACCTTGTGCACCCTCTAAAAGAACTTTTTTACCATCTAAAAGAGATTGCCAAACTAATTTTGTTGTATCTGTTATATAAGGCTCAAGATTCTTTTTGTAATGTATTAAATCTTTTAAAAGCTCTTCTCTTGAAGGTCTATCAATCTCTAGTGCATCAAAAATAATTTTATTATCTTCAAAATAGTGCAAAATTTTATCAACAAGTTTTTCAGGATGATGCAATTCACCTACTCTATGCCCTGTTCTTTGAATTTTATCTGCATATGCAGGACCTATACCCTTGCCTGTTGTACCAATCGCTTTTTTTCGTAACTTCTCTTTTCCTTGATCTATCAATGCATGATAAGGTAACAACAGGTGTGCTTTATCACTAATAAAGAGTCTTCCTTTTAAGTTATCAAACTGTTTTAACTCTTTATCTATTAAATTCTCAGGGCTAACAACAACACCATTACCAATAATATTTGTTGCATTAGGATTTAGTACACCTGATGGGATAAGATGAAGTGCATATGTTTTATCATCAACAACTATTGTATGACCGGCATTATGACCACCTGCAAAACGACATACAACATCATGTGTTTGAGCCATATGATCAACTATTTTACCTTTTCCTTCATCACCCCATTGTAAACCTACAATCAAATCTGCTTTTAATTCTTTAACCATTAATCTATTAATTCCTCTATAATATTGTCCGTGTATAGTGCAAATCCTATTGAATCTGTCTCTTTATAGGTATAATTACCACCCATACCTAATGTAGAATTATCTTTTATATATCTGAAAAAAAGATCATCATAATATTGCATTTTTGCATAATATAGCGGTGCTATTACTATATTTTCATAGTCAATTTGATCTTTTAAATCTTTTATTTTTAGCAATTCATTTTTTAATTCATCATCCACTTCACTAATAACTTCATCTATTTGTTCCATTTTTTGTAAATATGTAAGCTTTGTAAGCCATGGAATATCAAGCTTTAACAACGCTTCTAAATTTGCATTTTTAAATAATTCAAGTGGAATATTTAATTTAGTTGATATGAGTCTTGGTATATTAATATTAGATATCTGTAACAATGGCTTTAAAGACAATTGTTTTAAAATTTCAGCACTATCATTTATACTGACAGATAAATTAGCTTCACCTATACATTCGGCTCCTATTTGATACTGTTCTTGACTTGGGTAACGAAAGACTGGCTGTATATAAAACCAACGATTTTGTTTAACACTACGACCAAGCCGCTTTGTAATAATACGAACAACATCCAATGTACTATCTGCACGAAGTGTTATAATGTGATTTTGATTATCAGAAAAACGTATCAATTCTTTTTCTTCAAGTGCATTATGTTGGTGATAGCTTAAAAGAGGTGTAACGATCTCTTCATATTGACGATCTAACAGGATACTACTTGCTGTATTTTCAATTTTTCTTTTTGTGCTGGCACTATTGCCAAAATAAAGTCTTGTGAGACTTGGAATCTCATGTTCATAGATCATTTATAATCCTATAGTTTAATAATATAATCGTGTATATAAAAGTAGTATAACAAAAATTTAATGAGAATTGAGCTTTATAATGATTACAATAAGAATCAATATAAGCAATATAGCGGAAATGATATATTTATTTAGATGACCTTTGATAAATTTAATACCCTTCTTACGTATTTTAGTAATAAGTGTTCTCTCTCTTGCAACAGCTCTCTCATCTAAAAAGGCAAATGCTAACAGTAACGTTATAGCAAACAAAAAGAAAATCACTTCATCAGGCTGCCTGCGTAATGCTAACCCCATAAACGAAAACACAAACTGTATTGCTGCAATAATAACTACAGTATTATCAACACCACCTTTCCATCGAAGCACTTTATGGTGTAAATGTGTTTTGTCAGGATTAAATGGAGAAAGCCCACGTTGAATTCTTCTAATCATTACTGTCAATGTATCAATGATAGGAATAGCAGTTAAAAATAAAACAGCCGTAATACTAATATAATCAATAGATTTTATAGCAACAACCGAAATTGTAAATCCTAAAACTAAAGAGCCACT
>JALSQA010000279.1 GCA_026985685.1 Campylobacterales bacterium
TGAGACTTTATTGAATTTACGAATAATGATTTTCTGTTCTTATTTCATGACAGACCCGATTTAAGGGGATTGAGACCTTTAATAGAATTATTAACTTGCACCAAAATATTTGAATTTCATGACAGACCCGATTTAAGGGGATTGAGACACAAATTCTCTATCAACCTTGGTATCCATTTTTTATTTCATGACAGACCCGATTTAAGGGGATTGAGACCAACCATGCCAAGTCCTTCTAGGTCCTGTATCAATGATTTCATGACAGACCCGATTTAAGGGGATTGAGACAAGAATTTATCTTGAATATGAGATCTAGATCTAGAATTTCATGACAGACCCGATTTAAGGGGATTGAGACTTTAATTCAATTGCGTTTTTTACTATGTCGTAAACAATTTCATGACAGACCCGATTTAAGGGGATTGAGACTTCTCAAGTTTTCACTTTCATGTGCTTTCATTTTTAATTTCATGACAGACCCGATTTAAGGGGATTGTACTCGTCTCTTTGCTCCTGCGGGGCAAATTTGCTACGCAAATATGCGAGACACAAATCGATATTCAAAACAAAAAACAAAGACATGATTTAAATGGTTTTTTGAGGTAAGAGCTAAAAGAATGAAGAGTGAAGAATTACTTTTGATTCTAAATTGACTTGATTTTTTATGATATTTGTACCACATTAAAATGTGGTTTCCGAGGATTATAGATAGATTTGTTAGATATCGTTCCAAGCTGGAGCTTGGAACGAGTTAGAAAAATAATTGCTAAAATACTCCCATCATAAAAAGGAGTATCTCATGTCAGATCATTCAGAGTCATTTGTCTATGATAGAACTTTAAGAGAGCTATTTCATGAAGTTCCAAGAACTCTCATCAAACTTTTAGTAAACAAAGAGATCAAAGAAGTTTTAGAAACAAGTTTTCCAAAAGTAGAAGAGAGAAGAGTTGATCTTTTGACAAGACTTGAAGATGATACACTTTTTCACTTAGAGATCCAATCCATAAACGACACTCTCATGCCAAAAAGAATGCTAAAATACGCTTCATTGATTTATGAAAGTTATGATGAATTTCCTTTTCAGATGGTGCTTTATGTAGGTGATCGTGATATCAAAATCCTATCTAAAATAAAAGAGAAAAATTTACGCTATAATTATGAAGTAAGAGACATAAGAGATTTTGACTGTTCAAAATTGATAGAGAGTGAAGATATTACAGATAATATCATTGCAATACTTTGTAATATCAAGGATTTTGACAAACTCTTTGTGAAATTACAAGAAAAGTTGTTAAAACTAGACAATAAAAAAAGAGAAGATTATCTGAGAAAACTCTTTTATCTTTTAAGACTAAGACCAAATATACACAAAAAGTACAAAGCCAAAAAACAAGAGGAGTTAGCAATGCCATTTATCATCGAAAAAGAGCGAGATCCACTTTATAAGGATGGATTGCAAAAGGGATCAAAAGAAACAAAATTTACCATCGCCAAAAAAATGCTAGAACAAAAGCTTGATGTAAATATGATATCTGAGATTACAGGGTTAAACAAAAAGGAAATAGAAAAACTAAAAGATAAGAAATAACTGTTTTTTATTACAGCTAAAGATTATCCAAATATCGTTTAGATATCATTCCAAGCTGGAGCTTGGAATGAGTTAAAATTATTTTTTCATCTGGGAGACGATCACACCCCTCAAATCACCCTCTTTAAATCCAAAAGCCATATCTTTTGGATATACTTTTTTTATAACTGTTTTGATATCAGATGAAATTTTATTTACATCGCCATGGCATTTTAAACACACAGGTTTGATAAGCAAAGGTTTGTATACTCGTGTAAATTTATCTGTCTCTACTACTTGGATATCTTTTGGACTTAATGTTTTTGCATCAGCTTTTTTCTGATATTGGTTTAATATTTTTAAATCTAAAGCATCTGGTTTGTTTTTTTCATTTCTTATTTTAAGTGCTGTTCTTCTTACACTCACGCCTTCTGGCAATTTTGCATTTACCTCTTTTTCTATCTCTTTTGCCTTTTGACTACAAAAAGCTATCGCCAAGAGACCTGTTTTATCAGCTTTAAGGTGTGCTTTTAGATTTGTTTTTAACTCTTTTCCCAACATTTTTATATATTTTATGCCCTCTTGTTTACTATTGACTTCTTGTGCCTGTAGTGAAGATAGTAACAAAAGTGACATTGATAAGATTATTGTTTTTTTCATATATACCCCTATATTTTTTAAGTTGCTAAGTTTAGCATTTGTCTATTAACATTTGGTAAATTTGAAATATCATTTCTCCAATCAAAAGGCTTTGCCTCCACTTTTCGGGACTAAAGTCTCCGCTTCTAGGTAAAACATCTATAGTTTATCAAATTAGATAA
>JALSQA010000280.1 GCA_026985685.1 Campylobacterales bacterium
ACTATACAAATACAAGCACACAAATCAAGTGTGTTACAATTAGGCTTATTTTAGGTTATGGCTCTTTTGGTGGGTATAAAACTTGATGTATGAGTTTTAAAAACTCTGATTGTATAAGTGACATATCGTAAGTACTCTCTTTTGCTACCCATACTATAAGTGCGTAACGTGTGATTTTTCGGTTGATATCTACGATGATTATATGAGGTTGTTTATCGTGTTGTTTGAAGTATTTTAAATTACTTTGTTTTAACGCATTAAGAATTTGTTGTTCTATTTTTGTATATGGTATATGTTTATTAGCACTAAAATGCACATGAAGTCTGCGACTTTCTCCTTCAAGTGTATGATTGATAAAAGTATCACTGATTAGTCTTGAGTTTGGTATAGTAGTTCGGATGTTATCACTAGATCTGATGGTGATTGATCGAAAATTCATATCGTCTACATCACCAACAGTATGTGAATCTAATTCAATATGATCACCTATTCTTATGGAACGATCTATTTTAAATAAAATTCCAATTGCATAATTTGATATAAAACTTTGTAAACCAAAAGCCAGCCATAAAAGAATTGCTCCAATGACTATAAATATGGTGTGCATATCTAATCCAATAGTACGCAAAGCGATAAAAAATGTCCCTAAAATTATCAAATAATATCCACTATTTGCAATCATTCTTGCCACAGATAGGCTTTTTATACGATTTGTTCTACGAAACTTATCTACAAAATTTTTATATATTTTTGCAATGACAAAACCTATAAATAGTATAAAAGAGAAAGTTAAAATTGTTTGGATAGAAAAAGCTTTTTCTTCGTAAACAAAAAGTGTCTTATTTGTAAAATCATCAAGTGTGTCTAAAATATTTTGAAAGCCTATCTGAGTGGATGCTATAGCCGTAGAAGTAGTATCTGATTTTTCTTCTCCAAAATCTAGCAAAAGTTTAGAAATTGGAAGAATTTTTTTTCTATTATTTGGAGATAGTTGTTTAATATCTTGATCAATTTTTTCGATGGTTTTTAAAAAAATCTTTTCATTTTTCTGTTGTAATGCTTTGAGTGCAAGTAAAAAGTGCGTATTTAATTTTTTAGTGATACTCTCATCTGTCTCTTGTTGGATTTGTTTTTCATGTTTTTGTATCTGTTTTTGATGTTTGTCTGTATTTATGGGTACACTATCTTTATCGATTGTAAGTAACAAATCTTTTTTTTGGAGAGTGTCTATTTTTTGTTCTATTTTTTTGATGATATTTTGTGAATGTTTCTCTTTTGTAAATGCTACTCTTTTCAGAGCAGTTTTAAATTTTGAGTACTCTTTATCAAAAAGTTCTTGATAAAGCTGATGTGTTTTTATGATTTTATTTAGAGATAATTTATAAAATGCATACTGCATTTGATCAATTAAAAGTGTTTTTCCTTTTGATGTAGGTGTTTCTTTTTCAATTTTATTTTTTAAATCAAATAAATTTTCTTGAAACTCTTTCTTTTTAGTTTGTAGTTGCTGTAGTTTATTTGATAAATCTCCAATTTTCCATAATGCTGATAGATACACTTGTTCTGGTATCTTTTGTTGGGGGAAATGAATGGTTTTTATGGTTGGAAAATCATCTTTGTGGGTATAAAATTCTTTTAATTTTTGTAATGTAGATTGTTCTAAAGTGATAATTTTTTTATTTTTGAGCTTATGATGGATGCTACCATTTATATCTTTTTCTACTTGTTGATAATACAACGGTATATTTTCACCTTGATAAAAAGATGTGTCAATAGTCGCTGACCAGGAATTAAGAACAATTATAAAGAATAGGATAATTTTTTGCATTGAAAATATTAACTAAAGTTTGTAAATATAGATTAAATATAATAATTTATTTATGAAAAATAAGAAGCAACATGAAATGAATGTTCCAAACAAAAATACTAAACGTTTAGAACATTCATCTTTTTCTATTTTTTGATACAGTCACCATATGGTCCAGGAACACACTCTGGAAGATTTTCACATCCTACGCAAGTTTTTTTTACAGAACAACCACTGACTACAAATACAGCAGAAACCATCATCAAACCAATAAGTAATTTTTTCATTACTCTCTCCTATTTATTATTTTAACCCAGATTATGCAATAGAGCATTTCATCTAGTATTTGTCATTTACATCATAAATTTCAGGAAAAATCATCGCCTATGCTTTGGCATAAGCTCAAACACTATATTTCAATGTCTATTACATAATCTGGGTTTAAAGACAAGTTTAGTTTACCAGAAAGAGTAGGAAAAAGCAAATATTGACTAAAAGGTAATAAAAAGATAACTTTTATGTTACAACTCGAAACTATTTTTCAATCAAAATCATGTCATGACATATGACATGATTTG
>JALSQA010000281.1 GCA_026985685.1 Campylobacterales bacterium
TGCTCTAAGATCAGCAACAAAATCACTAATAAGAAAATCTATCTCATGTCCCACAGCAGATACAACAGGAGTCTTTGCATGATAAATTGCATCCGCGACAATCTCTTCATTAAAAGCCCATAAATCTTCCATACTTCCACCACCACGTCCAACGATGATGATATCTGCATCCAGACTGTCAGCTTTGATTATATGATCTTTTATCATATTTGCTGCACCATCTCCTTGAACAGTAGTGTCGATGAGTGTAAGTTTACAAAGAGGCCACCTTTTTTTTGCTACACGATACATATCCTGGATAGCTGCACCAGTTTTGGATGTCACTAGTACAATATGTCTGGGAAACTTTGGAAGAGCTTTTTTCCGCTCTTGTGCAAAATATCCTTTTTGTTCTAAACTCTTTTTTAACTGTTCATAAGCAAGAGCCAATGCACCACTTCCAGCAGGTTCTAGTGTATGACAGTTTATTTGATAACTTCCTCTTGGAGTGTACACCGAGATGCCACCGCTAATTATAACTTCCATACCCTCTTCAAGACGAAATTTTAATTTTTGGTTATTCCCTTTAAACATAACACATGAGATAGCAGAATTTTTATCTTTGAGTGTGAAGTATAGATGTCCAGAGGCATGATAAGTTACACGACTCACTTCACCCTGTACAAGGATATTTAGATAATGTGTTTCAAGTAGAGATTTTATTTGATTGTTTAGTGTAGTGACTGTAATTGGTTGCAATAAAAAACCTTGCTTTTTAGTACAATTATGACAGATTTTGCTTAAAAATGGGTATGTAAAAAAAGTTACATACCCAAGTAAATTAGTTTTTTAAAGTAAGTGTCCCGTTCGCTACGTCATATACATAATCTGTTGTTGTAGTCTGGTCGTCATCATCTATTGTTTTTATACTGAAGTCAATTGTATTAACATCATTTGTATGAAACCATTTTTTACAAAATCCAGCTGGGTTACCTTCATCAGTATTATATTCTGTTTGGTTTTTAACATTTGGTCCGTCTTGTGTACCATCTGCTTTGTTGTATGTATACGTCCATATTACTTCTTTTATTGCTTTATCCGAACCATAGAGATTTTCTACACCATCGGTATCAATTGTATCTTGGTCATGCACTTGTGTACAGTCTAAAAATTGTCCATCACCAGTATTAGCACCTTTTATGATTTTTGATACCGGTGGTAATATTTGAGCTTGTACTGCTTTACCTGTTAATGTTTTACACACTTGTGGAGATTGTTTTCCGTCATTGTCAACTGCTGTTAGGCAGATAGTTTTTGTTTTGCCATCATCTGGACAAGTTACAGTAGTGTTACCAACAACTGTACCATCTACTTTCCAGATATTGTCTGTAACTGTTCCATCACTGTCTGTACTTTGTGGTGTTAGGGTGATAGCATCTCCTGGTGTACATTCACCATTTGCCTGCGTGCCATTTAATACCATCTTTGCTATGGGTGCTTTATTGTCAACTGCGGGGGTAGACTCGACTTTTGAACAGCATTGGCTGTCACAACCACTAATCAAAACGCCTAAAAGCACAGGCAGTAAAATAAGTGAATATCTTTTCATAAAACTTTCCTTTATTGAATTATTTGAATTATCATACCATATTATTCTTAGCTTTAAGTTTTTTTAAAAGGTATAAAATAAAAGGTTAAGTATATTTTAACATATATCTCTTTAATACTTTTTAAGTTATTACCGCACCAACTAACTATGTTCAACATTGAGAGAAGCAAATGTGGTGAGATGTGAACAGAGAAATTACAGGACTCGCCGTAGCGAATTCAAAAATTTATCTGTTTGCAGATTGCCACATTTGCTTCTCCCCGGAGGGTGCAGTGCTTTTGCCCATACTCCGCGTTAGATTTTATTGAATTCGCTAAGGCGAGTCCTGCTAAAATCTGTCTTGATTATGACCAAAATCACTGCATCAATGATGAAGATAGTTAGTTAGTGCGGTAATATAATTTTAAAAAGGAGTATCATGAATGCACAAATAGGAAAGTTTAGTCGTTTAGGATTTGTTCTCTCTGCTACTGGGGCTGCTGTTGGTCTTGGTAATATATGGAAGTTTCCATATATTACGGGAGTTTATGGTGGTGGAGCTTTTGTCATGGTTTATTTGGTAACGATTTTATTAATAGGTGCGTCTTTATTGATTGCTGAAATGGTTATCGGTAAAAGAGGGCAACAAGATTGTGTGAGTAATTTTGAAACTTTGAGTAATGGAAAACACGGCTGGAAATATGCTGGATTTACTCTCTTTACTGGTTTGGTGATCATGACATTTTACTCTGTGGTTATTGGTTGGATTTTTTATTATATTTATCTTACTTTTATAGGTTTGCCTACTACTATTGA
>JALSQA010000282.1 GCA_026985685.1 Campylobacterales bacterium
TTTCTTCATCTATATCTGCTCTATTTATGAGTGACATAACAGGACTTCTTCGATATGGATCAGGTATGACCTTTTTTTGATACTTTTTACCATCATTTGTAAAGAGAAGAAAATTACTACCTCCTAAATAATCAGTCCCAAATACGATACTATTATCTATCTCAGTCATAGAAGTAAATCCACCCATTTGGATATGAAATCTATTAACAAGCTCCCAGTCTTTATCAAAATCAAAATCTTTTTCACTTGAACTCATCCAAAGTTTTTTAAGATTGTCGCCATCTGCTAACATGACACTGTTTAAAAGATGGCTGTATTTTATAAGATGGATATGCTTATTGACCCCATATCTTTTGAGAAAATCTGATTTTTCCCAACTTTTTCCATCATCTTTGCTTCTGTATATATTTGCAACATTCATCCAGACTCCATCTTTACCAACATTGCCATACTCACCTATAAATACTTCGTTGCTTTTTGACTGTGTAAAGCCGTTGTGATGAAATACATAACTCTCATGATGACCTGGATTTGTAAGTCTAAGTACCTCTTTAAAAGTATCACCTCTGTCATCACTATGATAAACTATACCTGCGGTACAAACCAAGATAGATTCATTTTTTGTAACAAATACAGACATGATTGTATCTTCAAAAATAAAACACTTTTTAATACTTTTCATGTCATCTTCACTTCTATAAAATGTTTTATTATCTGTAGCTAAAGTACCATAAAAAGTACCATCATTTGCGAGAAAATAGACTTTCCACGGGTATTTACTCTCTTTAATCATATACTGTTTATCATCCAAAAAAGTAAAATCCAATTTAAAAATATCACTCCCCTCATCTAAGATGATAGGCTGTGTTCCATCAAACTTAATATAATTACTTTTTTTATAAAGTCCTAAATTATAACGCATTTCCCAAACAGCAAAAGAGCTAAGTTCCCTTAATTTACCACTTCTAAAGACATCAATAACCAAAGGGAAAAAAGACAACCCTACATGAATAATCCTATCCAATCCTTTTTTCTCAATCAAATGTGCATATTTCTGTGTTAAAATCACACTCATCTTTTTTCCTTAACTTCTATATTTAAAATAAACATAATAACCTTTAATCAAAGCAATAAAAGTAGCAATAAATAGATAAACATAAGTAAACCCAACAACACCATCAAACCATAAAGCTAAAAGCCCAAATATCATATTTAAAACAAAAGCAATCACAACAATGATATTTAATAATTTCGTTTTTTCTAATATAACAAGCATATTTGTAAATTGACTACCATAGAGATATACCACCAAAATCCAAATCATGATATGATAAATCTGGAGCATCAAAGGTGTCACTTCTTTACCAGATATCAACATCAAAATCTCTTTGGCATAATAATTGACAAAAAAAGTCAATGTTACCATCAAAACAGCAATCAGTACAGAGAGTTGAATATTTTTTTGATAAAACTCTTTCAAAGATTTTTGATGTAACTTTGCCAGATATGGATAAACAGCACGGGTAAGCGGTTCTAAAATATTTCCAAGTGCCCGTACAATTTTTTCAACAATCGCAAAATATCCCAAAATAGTATCACTAACAAAAAATCCAAGTATTACGATATTTAGTGAAGTATATAGTTCAACAGTAATACGTGAAAGAAAAACATACCACCCATCTAGCAAATAAAAACGAAGTACTTGTCTGGGCTGTAGTGTAAAACGAACTCCAAAGTGCTTTAAAGCAATCCAGAAAGCTATCACCCCAGCTACAATCGAACCTAGTGCATTAAAAATAAATACAAGATTTAAATCATCTTTACTATCTACAAATAAAAAGATAAGTAACATAAACACAAGTTTTGAGATACCATTTAAAATGGTAATATAACGCATCCTCTCAATGCCTTGAAAAAACCATATAGGAAAAAGTACCTGCCCTATCACAAAACCAAACGCCAGATAATAGAGCAGTGCATCTTTGGCAAACTTATCAAAAAGCAATATCAACAGAGTTAAAAAAAGCAAAAAAGCAAAAGCAAGTATCGATTTTATCTCAATAACTGCACTAAAAATCTCACTAATCTTTTTAGGTTCGTCTCTATGTAAAGATATCAGTTTTGTAGCAGTTAAATCAAAACCATAACCACTGATAACAACCCCTATCCATATAACATAAAATATAAAGTTATAAGAACCAAAGCCATCAATACCAAGCACTCTTACAAGATAGGGAAAAACAATCAAAGGGATAAGATAATTAACCCCTTGTAAGAGCATCAATGCAATAAAATTATCACCTAATCTATAAAGAGTACTTCGCTCATCACTTTTTTGCATCAAAAACCTTTTTAAGTAATGCTTTTAT
>JALSQA010000283.1 GCA_026985685.1 Campylobacterales bacterium
TCTAATTTTATACGTATTGTCGAATTTGAGCCTGATATCATCAAAATAGATGGATCACTTATATGTGATATAGCTTCATCTCAGGCATCACGCCAAACAGTAGAAACTGTAAAAATATTTGCAGATAAGATAGGAGCAAAAGTTGTAGCAGAGTATGTTGAAAATGAAGAGATTTTTAATATCATCAAATCTCTTGGCATTGACTATGCACAAGGCTATTATATAGGAAAAGCAGAACCTACGATAAGAAAAACAGCTCTTTTTAAAAAATCTTTAGAAGTTGTTTAGCCTTTTTTCTACATCAGAGCAAAAGGTTATCAACTCACTATTTTGATGTTTTATAGCACCTTTTTTCAAAATAGAAAGTTTTTTAACTATCTCTTTTGCGACATATTCATCTGGCATATGTTTAAAAAGAGCCTCTATCCTGAAACGATCCATTCCAAAATATGAAAAAGAGAGCTGCTCATGTCCTCCTGCATACTTTGTTGTCAAAACTTGATCTACAAAACCAATAGGATATCTCTTTAGTATCCTCAGCCACAAGTCATAATCTTCACATACTATAAGATTTTCATCAAAAAGTCCAGCATCATCAAAGAGACTTTTTTCTATCATAACTGTAGATGGTGCAATTTTGCAAAAATCTAAATTTTCCCTAAAACACGAACCTTTAGGTTTTTTATGTTTATCTTTTTGTTTTATAATCTTTCCATCTCTTACCCACTCCTCAGCTGTATGAGAGATCAAAATATCACTGTTTTGTTCATGATATGCACACTGAAGTGCCAGTTTTTCTTTATGCCAGGTATCATCAGAATCTAAAAATGCAATCCATCTATTTGTAGATAGTTTAATACCTTCATTTCTGGCAAATGAGACACCTTGGTTTTTAAAATAAAAATATTTCAAAGTAGGAAATTTTTTTATAACATCTTTTGTATTATCTGTTGAACCATCATCGATTACGATTATCTCATCAACTTTTTTACTTTGAGAAAATACAGACCAAATCGCACGCTCTAACAAAGTAGCACGATTGAAAGTGGGTATAACTACACTAACTTTCACTTCCTTTTAGTCACCTTTGAAAAGTATAACCACAAAAGCGAGATCAGTACAACAAGTATCAATGGTAAAATCCATGGATTTTCTTTGATTTTTCCAAACAATGAAACAATCTGTTCACCGCCTTTATAACTTAAAAGACCAAAAAAGAGTGAAAAGATTAATGATGCAGGTATATTTAAAATCCCAAAACGTACAAAACTATACTTTGATAAGCCCATAGCAATAGGTACAAGAGTTTTTACACCATAGATAAACTTTTGTATAAACATAACAAAATCGCCATACTTTTTAATCAAAAGATGTGAAAGTGCAAATTTTCGTCTATGGTTTTTCATGTATGGTTCTATCATCTGCTTATTGTAACGTGCCATGTAAAAAAGCACCATATCCCCTATATAGTTTGCAACCGTTGCCACTGCGATAGAGATCCCAATATCCATCTTACCCAGATATGAGAGTGCACCCGCAGCTACCAGACCAAAAAAGCCACCCCCTAGCGAATAAATAAACAAAGCGATATAACCATAAGTTGATAACTGAGTTAAAAGTTCCTGCATTAATCTTCTCTCTTTTTTGAAAATGTTGTGGCGAAGTGTCCATCGTTTGCCATCAAAGAATCCAGACTACCCTCCTGGATGATATGCCCATGTTCTAAAACATAGATATAATCAGCCATCTTGATTGTGCTTAGTCTGTGTGCGATTATTATAGTAGTTCTTTCTTTTAAGAAAGATTCTATCGCATCAAAGAGCACATCCTCAGTCATAACATCCAAGGCAGAAGTAGATTCATCCAGGATAACAACATTTGGATCAGCTATGAGCATACGTGCTATGGAGATACGCTGACGCTGACCTCCTGAGAGTTTGATACCGTTTTTACCGACAATCGTCTCTAAACCCTCTTCTAAGCTTTCTACAAACTCTTCTAACTGTGCTACTTTAAGAGCTTCTTTGATCTTTTCGTCGCTTACATTTTTACCAAAGGTGAGGTTAAAATATATAGTATCATTAAAAAGCATTGGATTTTGCAAAACCAAAAAGACATGATTTCGTATCACATCTAAACCGATATCTTTATATGAGATACCATCATAAAGGATATCACCACTATCTGGCTGATAAAACCCTACAATCAAATGTGCCAAAGTAGTTTTACCGCTCCCACTAGCTCCAACAATAGCAACTTTTGAATGTTTGGGAATTTCCAAAGAGATATCTTCTAAAATCTTTTTATCTTCTTTGTAAGCAAAAGAGATATTTTTAAGCTCTATCTTATTGGTACGTGTATCT
>JALSQA010000284.1 GCA_026985685.1 Campylobacterales bacterium
AAAACTATCACCAAAAATATATAAACTCAACCCACCCAATATATCTTGTTGGAATTGAGTTTGATAAATATGAAAAAAATATTTGTTCATTTGCCTGGGAGAAAGTCAAAAATATCATATGAGTGCATACCCGATTGGTATGTATTTAGCAAAAATTATACATTCTTGTTTGACATAAATATTATATAGTAATCACTATATGAAATTTCACAAGGAGTGACTACCTACTTGCAATTTACTCTAAAACCAGACAAAATACTATCTCTGAAAACAGACTTTTAGAAATTTTACATGATTATGGGTTGATGTAGGTGTCGAAAGTGTAATTTTTAGTTATATATTTAGTAAATAAAATGCTCTATAACTTTCTTACGGGACTAAAGTCACCGTTTCCAGGCAAAACTATAATCTTACTACTTCATGAGTTTATTTGAAAGTGTGCATCTCTTTTGTGATATAATTTGAATAAAATTAAATAGTTATATAAAATACTAAATTTTACTTTTAAAAAATATAATCATAAAAGAGGTGTACTATGTCCAGACTAAAACGATCCGATTTCTCTTTTGCCCCTTACAACAACTATGCAATTTATGCAGTGATCAATGATATTGATATTGTAGATCAAAACAACATCGCTGTTGCGGCAAGGGATGGTGTTTATCTTTGTGATAGTAAGAGTGGTGTTGTCAAATACTACCACTACACACCGCATAACATACACTCTTTGGCTGTTTTGGATGATGAACTGCTCATATATGGTGGTGATGATAAGCGTTTGACGATGTATAATTATAAAAGCAGAGAGGTTGTTTATACTTTTGATGTTTCCTATCAGGTTCTGGAGATCAAGAAGCTTGATGAAGTGTTGCTGGTTTTTTCTGGGAAGGGTAAGGAAGTATATTTCTTCAACTATAAAACCAAAGAGATACTCTATAGCCATCATACAGGAGAACATACTGGCAATATGCCTCTTCCCTGGATTTTAGGGATAGAGATTTTAGATAGTGATTTGATTGTATTTGGTGGATCGGATTGTAAAATCACTATTTTTAACTATAAAACCAAAGAGGTTGAATGTGAGCGTTTTGTTTATGGTTGGGCACGCTCTATCACTTTGACGGAGGATAAAGTTATTGTAGTTGATATAGGTGATAGAGGATATGATTTTTGTCAATATAAAAATGGAAAGTGTATATCAGCTTCATCTAAATGTGATGGTTACATAGATTTGTTTGCCTATATAAATGGTAGAGTTCCAGAACATATGGAACTGAAGTTTTTAGAGCATAAGTCTAAAGAGTATATTGATGGTTATAGTCCGGATTTTCTGAAAAAAATAGACAAAAGCAGTGTCCTTATCGGTGGAAGTTCAAAAACGATTTCTGTCTTGGAATGTGACAAAAAAGATCAGTTTGAGATACCTCGTATAGATCAAATCAAGGATATGCTGGAGATCAAGAAAGATTTGTATCTCTATCTTTTTCAAGAGTATTTGGTGATTTACGACTCTAAAAATGCAAGAGTGGAGCATAATATATATTTTCATTTTTCAAGAGTTTATACACTCAATGAAGATGCTATTATTTTGCGTGATGGTTTGAATGATTTATGGGTTTATGATCTCAACAAAAGGAGAATCGTTCGTAAATTTATCTCCGACAAAGATAAATTTATGGAGGATAACGATAAAAACGCCATCATCGATGGATATGCCAGAGTAGATAATACTACTTTTATCTACTCTAAAGGTAACAGACTCTCTATCTACAATACAAAAACAGATTCTCTTGTGAATATAGAGTGTGATATAGGAAGTAAGACAAAACATATTTACCATATCATCAAACTTCATGAAGATGTTATTGCCTTTACACAAGATCAAAAAACTATTTACTTCTGCAACTACAAAAGTGGTGAGAGACTTTTTAAAACAGAGGCATCATTTAGTAAAAATCCAAATACCTTCATCCAGCTAGATCATGAGAGCATCGCATACTGCACAAGTGAGGAAAACTACTTCTCTATCGTAAACTACAAAACAAAACAACATATCAAAGAGGTGTTTACTTCAAAAACAGCAATCAAAACGATTCACAGAATCGACAATACACTCATGGCTATCATCGAAGAGGATAATCATTTGACATTTTACGACCACAAAAACAAAAAAGTAGCTTACACCAAAAAGATGCTACACAAAGTATATGGAGTGATGAGAACATCTGATGATCTTATCGCTATACTCTCAGAGAAAGATACTGTAAGTTATCTTGATTTTTGGGGATCAAAAGAGATTGTCAAAGTGATGAAATTTTTTGAAGATGGCATCATCAACATCTACGACAGCAAAAAACATGAG
>JALSQA010000285.1 GCA_026985685.1 Campylobacterales bacterium
TTTTCATTAAAGTCCAATGATACTTCATTGTTTTTTTCTTCAATCCCAATATGTTTAACGAATGGGATATCTGTTGCTTTCAAATGTATATTCCTTTATGAGATAACGGCCTGCGGGACACCAGCGTTCGCCGAAAAAATTTATTTTTTTGGCGGATGTCTGGTGCTGCCGCTTGTTATGTGTTTACTCATATGCCTGTTGCCGATGTTTAAAATCAACTACAGCAATAATTAGTTTTTCATCTTCAATCAAATAAAATAGTCTATAGTTACCAACTCTATACCTATAATAGCCTTCTAGCTTACCTTTAAGTTTCTTTATATTTGTTCCATAGTGCGGATTTTCTCGTAATTGTGGGTAAACAAAATGTTCTATTTTTGTATAAAGTTTTTTATCTATTGTCTGCTTTAATTTTAAAAATGTCTTAGTTTCTGCAATTTGATATTTAGACAACTGTATAATCACCATTTTTCAAATCATTTAAACCATTCATTAGGTTTTTTACAAGTTCTTTATCATCTATAATTTCTTGCATTTCATCATTATCTACAAACTGAGAAGATGTTAAATACTGCATTGTCGCAAACTCAATAAAGTTTGAAAGGTTTCTCTTTTGACCTTCTGCAGCAAGTTTAATCATATTGTAAATTGAATCATCTACTCTAATTGTTACAGTTTTCATAACAACCCCTTTGAATATTTATATTTATTATTATATTCAATTTTATTCACAATGTCAATATGTTTGGATTGCACATAACGGCCTGCGGGAGGTTTACGGGTCCGCTGGATGTGATTGTTATGCATTTCTTTTCTCAATCAGAATGTTTAGCCCCTCGTTTTTGCTAGGAGCCTCAAAATACTTAGTCACTTCGTAAAACATGGATTCAGTATCAAAACTTGCTCTTTCTGGTTGTTTGGTGCGTCGTTCTGAGATTTGCCTTAAACATAGTTCGTCGCTTGCATCTATATATATCAGCTCATGTTGAGTTTTAGATTCTGATGCTATCTCTTTGAACCACTCTCTTTGACGAGTTGTGTTTGCCGGAAAGTCCATTACAACATTTGCCCCTGCTTCCAAGATTCGTCTAACATGCTCTTTGAGCAAGGGTTTCATTAGTGCGGAATATTTCAAGTAATCATCAAAAGAAGAAATTAGCCCCGGATATAGCGAGGTTAGCCATTCATCTTCTGAAAGTAGAACACCATTTCTGTCCCGAGCAAGATTTTTGGATTTGGTTGACTTTCCTGCCCCCATTTTCCCGCAAATGAAAATCAATATGCCTTTTGTCTTTGTGTTATTCACTTTGCACATTTAGAATATCTGGCCCAAAAGAGTTATCTATTACTAAGCGCCATTTACCATCTGATCCTTTTCGAAAAACTGACGTGGCTATATTTTCATTTGAGAAATCACTTCCATTGGGCATACGACCTTCGGCCACCCACCTTGATGTGAACAATGCAATATCACCAGTTTCCATAACGTTGGTAGCAATCTGCTTGGCTTTGATATTCATTCCAAAAATAAACTGAAAGAAATCACGAATCTCAGATTTCCCTTTTGCCACTCTACCTGGCTCCATGACTAAAATGGCCGTATCTTCATAATACTCCATAACTTTATCAAGCTGCTTACTATTTACGGCTGCATCCAATTCTTTTACTACTTCGTCTAGTATGCTCACGAACTTTCCTCTTTTATGCATAACGGTTGAGTACAAAAATATGTTACCTTTTTTTGTAGTCTTTTAAGTTCTACGATGGTATCTAAATCTTTGAAGTTTTCAAAGTTAAACACGGCAGGGTAACATATTTTTGTTGCTACGTTTTGTTAGCATCCTTCAGGCTTTCAACTAGTTCAACTTCAAAAAACTGTTTAAGTAAGTTGGAGTGTAACTCTATCTCTTTTTTAAGTGGGCTATCATTTTTAATAATAAAAATAATAGTTTTACAACTACTATTTATAGCTTTTGGACTAAACTCTGTTGCCATCCATTGAGTGTCTTCATTTGTACTTTCAAATCCATTTGTTGTATCTGTAATCCAAGTTGTTGCATTGTTTTCATTGATTAATTTTAGCCCATACTTTAAAGGGTTCCGATAGTCATCATTTGAACAACTTTTTTTCCAATTACACAAGACAGCATTTATGTTTTGCAAATATGAAACTTCACAGAATTGACTTTTAAACATATTCTTTCCTTGTGTGTGATTGTGTGTGTTAACGATTGAACTGAACGATGATTTTCCCGCAAGGGTAAATTATTCGTTCCTGTGTTTTGTTATACTTTGTTGATGATTTTCAAGAAGTCTTTTGCCATGTACAACAGCTACAAATAAAATCTTTTCTTTCTTAAG
>JALSQA010000286.1 GCA_026985685.1 Campylobacterales bacterium
AAATACCTTGACACCTACCCAGCAAGACGAACTCAAAAACATTCAAAATAGTCTCGATACTCTGCTAACTACAAATAATAGCAATTTTCAAACACTGGATTTTGACAAAACATATAATACTTTATTAGATACTATTATCTCAAAACAAAATCTTTCACAAACAGATCAAGATGATATCAAAAAACTATCAAATGAATTAAAAAACTATATGGCTCAACTTTCATTATCACAACTTACTGGTAAACAAGACGATACACTTTCACAGTTTACACAAGGGTTTAGCACTATTTTTCCTTCACAAATCAGTGATAACCAATCTCAAAATTTTTCAACATTATCATTGCAGTTAAATAGACTTCTCTTTGATGGTAACAATACACAAACATCATCCCTGCTAGACCAATTTAATACACTATATGGATTAAAAACACCTAGTCAAGATGAACTCAATCAAGCATTTAACCTCTTTACCCAAAGAAACACCCTCCTGTCATCTCTTTTAAACAATACCAATTTTAATACGACCTACGCTAATCTTTTATGATTTTTGATACAATATATTCATAAGGAACTTGCTATGAAAAAAATCATTTTTTTACTTTTAACGGCTATGTCACTTTTTGCCACACAGATTCAAATCGCTGTTGCAGCAAATGTTAGCTATGCGATAGATGCCCTCAAAAAAGAGTTTGCCCTACAACACAAGGATATAAAAGTTAATGTCATTTTGGGAAGTAGTGGAAAGCTAACCGCACAGATAAAACACCAAGCACCTTATCAACTCTTCATGTCTGCTAACATGAAGTATCCAAATGCCCTTTATCAAGAAAAAATTGCCATTACAAAACCTCGTATTTATGCACAAGGAGGTCTCGCACTTCTAAGTGTAAAGCCAAGAGATTTTTCCAAAGGACTTGAAATTTTAAAAGATAGCCATATAAAAAAAATTGCACTTGCAAATCCTAAAACAGCACCCTATGGAGAAGCTACTTTTGAAGCATTGAAAAGAAGTAAACTCTTAAAAGATCTAAAATCAAAATTTATTTATGGTGAATCAATTTCACAAACTATCTCTTATGCTATTAGTGCTGCGGATATTGGATTTGTTGCAAAATCTTCTCTTTTTAGCCCACACTTAAAACAATTTAAAAAAGGTATTAACTGGATTAGCATTGATCCTAAACTATACACACCTATTGACCAAGGTATTGTCATTTTAAAAAATGCACAAAACAACCCTTCAGTAAAAGCATTTTATGACTTTATGTTAAGTAAAAAAGCACAAAAAATATTACAGGCATACGGCTATCACACTCCATGAGTTCATTTATAGCAACTGTTTCACAAATACAACATCACCAAAATCTACACTTAGTTAAATTTGATTATGAAGGTGAGTCACTTACTATGCTAAGTTTAGAACTTCCTTCTAATATTGAAGTGAAAACTAAAGTAAAACTATGTATAAAACCTACTGATCTTTATATCTCGAAAAAGAATACATCTTATTTGAGTATTGCAAATAAACTACCAACACACATCATAAATATCACTCATGGTAACCTTTTGAGCAGTATCAAACTAAAATACAAAAATACCATCTTTGAAGTGATTACTGCAAGGCAATCCATACTTGAAGAAAACTATTCAATAGGAGAAAATGTACTAGCCTGGATGAGTGAAAGTGATCTTTTTATTAGTGAGGTTTTAGATGCTTGAACAATTACAAAATATTGATTTTGAACCTTTTATAATCTCTTTTAAATTAGCTAGTCTTACTACATTTTTACTTTTTATCATCTCTATACCTCTTGCCTGGTATCTTTCACAAACTACATCAAAATTAAAACCTTTTTTAGAAGCTTTGAGTGCATTGCCTATTGTACTTCCTCCTTCTGTTTTAGGTTTTTATATTTTGGTTGCATTTTCTCCAAATGCACCAATAGGTACTTTTTTTGACAATATCTTTGATATAAAACTTGTTTTTAGCTTTAGTGGTCTTGTTGTTGCTAGCATGTTATACTCTTTTCCATTTATGCTGCAGCCCCTTCAAAGTGGTTTTACAACACTTGACAAGCATATACTTGAAGCAAGTTACATAGCAGGAAAAAGTAAATTCCAAACAATATTAAAAATCGCCATACCAAATATCAAACCATCAATTTTAACTGCTATTATCGTAACTTTTGCCCATACCGTAGGTGAATTTGGTGTAGTTTTGATGGTAGGAGGTAGCATCCCCGGTGAAACAAAAGTAGCTAGTGTTGCTATTTATGAGATGGTTGAGATGATGGATTATAAAAGTGCACATATTTATAGTGTTATTATGGTGTTGATCAGCTTTTTGGTTT
>JALSQA010000287.1 GCA_026985685.1 Campylobacterales bacterium
CCGTAGCTAATTCAAAGAAATCTAACGAAGAGTATGGACAAAAGTGATTGCACCCTTCGGGGAGAAGCATATGTGGCAATCTGTAAGCAGATAAATTTTCGAATTAACTACGGGTTAGTCCTTCAAATTTCTCTGCTCACATCTCACCACATCTGCTTCTCTCAAGTTTTCAGAATATTAGTTGGTGCGGTAATAATTATCTGGCATAAAAATTGCTACTACACCATTATGAGAGCTGGATTTAATTTAATAGAACTTATCTTTACTATTGTCATCATGGCTGGTGTTTTTTCGGTTATTCCTAAAATCATCTTTGCCACAAATAAAAGTGATTCATCTGCTTTAAAACAAGATGCACTTTTTAATGCTATCTCTTTGACAAAGATAGCTTCAACACTTGCATGGGATGAGAATAACACAGATAGTCTGTCAATTTTAGCTACTTCTGATAATCATATAGAATGTAACACAACAACACATCTAAGAGATGGTGGGATTTTGGGAGAAAACAGTAGAAATTGCAAAGAAAATCTCTCAGCTTCTTCAATTGGTAATGATGGGGAGAGTGACTATCTATCGTTTGATGATATAGACGATTTTAACGATATGGAGATTGATGTCAATCTAAGTAGTAAAACAAAATATAAAATATATACAAAAGTAAGATACCTAAATGATAATATTTTCACTATCAACGGTGATAAGATGACAATCACTTTAGACAAATCTACAAGAAATACAACTTCAAATATCAAAAAGTTCAAAGCAACAGTCGGTTATGTAGGTGGTCGGGGAAAAGATAGAAATATCACCTCTTTTACATACTACTCAACAAATATAGGACAAATCACCCTTGATAGCGAGGAGTGGCAATGAAAAGCAACTCTGACAAACAGCCTTTTTGGACTCGTTCAAAAAGGAGCATCAAGATGAAAAAAGCTTTTTCAATGGTTGAACTTATCATGACAATTGTTATCATGGGGATTTTAGCTGGTTCTTCATATGTTGCTATTTCCCATCTTTTTACAAAAAGTGCTAAGACAAAAGCCATAAGTGAACTCTCTTTTGATACAACACTAATCTCAAATCAGATATCAGCACTTTTATCATACAGAATACCCTCTACTGTCATAGGATATGACACCAATACTAGTGATTTTGTCTCTATCTATGATATTGATAAACAGTATAATGTATTAGAGTGGATAGGTATGGATTTTGCGAAATATAAAGAAAAAAAATATAGTGGTCTGGTAGATTTTAACCGTTCTGATAAGAGTATAAACATGATTTACTCTCCTGACACAGCAGATATAAATGGTTCTGCTTTGATATTTGCAGGTAGTTTTGATGATGGAAGTGTGGTATATGGAGGAGATTTTAACAACTCATTTGGATGGCATGGAAATAACCATACCAAAATATTTGAAATAAATAGCACATCAACTAGCAGTGAATTAGGTCTGACAAGCACCCCTTCAAAAATATATGAAAAATATTATCTACTCAAAAGTGCTTATGCTATCGCAAAATATGATGATAATCTTTCGTCATGTGTAGATGAGATGTATAAAAATAAAAACTATCTTCTTTTATTTTATGATTATAAACCATGGAAGGGAGAAAATTTTTGTGATAATGCAAAAGTAACTATCCTTTCAACCCAAACAAAAGGTTTTAAAGTAGATTTTGTAGATGAAAACTTACAGTTTAACCTAACACTACAAAGAGAGATACGAAAAAAAGGTAAAAACTTACAAATCCAAATCTCAAAACAAAAGGTGGTATTTTGATGAGAACTGCTTTTGGAATGATACAGGTTATATTTTTTATACTCATACTCTCTGGACTTTTGACTATAACTATGAAGTATGCAACACTCACAAGCAAACAAACAGCCAATCTCTACACAAACGAACAAGCCCAGCTTTTTATGAGTAGTTCTATCGAGTTGGCATTGCTAGGGATAAGTTCTACCGATACAAAACCAAAAGAGATAGAAGTTATATCTGATGATAAAAGATTTATAGCAGATATAAATATAACCAAATACTACACTCAAGGTTTTGTAGATATGGAGATAGTCGTCGAGACAAACAATACACACCCTAAAATCAGTAAACCTATCCGACTTACAAGAAGGAGTTTACAAAGATTATGAGAAAAAATAAAATCAAAAACATAACTCTTGATGGGACTAAAGTCTCCATTTCCAAAGATACAAAATGCAAATGTTGCTTTAGCTCCATCAAACTATTTAAATCACTGTTTCTTTTAAGAGAGGATGGAGCTAAAGCACCATTTCCTGTGCACTATCATGAAATTACAATGCCATTTCCTG
>JALSQA010000288.1 GCA_026985685.1 Campylobacterales bacterium
ATACAAATCAGCTACTGATTTACAACATTTACAAGAAAATATCTACCAGTTAAAAAAGAAGATTTTAAGTAATAGCAAATTTATACCACTTATCTCACCATTTAAAAAATATACACTCAAAAAACAGAAATTTGACAATATCGTACTCTATACCACAAGCCACTACAATCAAGTTTTATTTGATTACTGCTGTCATCCAAAACGTGGCGATGAGATAGTTGGATTTAAAAAAGCAAATACAGCAACTATACACCATAAATTCTGTACTCATGCCAATGAAAAAATTTTAGAACATCATCCTATGGTTTTTGTTCGATGGTCATATGATACACCTGATCATTATAAACTTATAGTTAGTATAGAAAACAAAAAAGGGTCACTAGCATCTTTTTTACTATATTTAGCTAAAATAGGCGTTGATTTGATAACAATCAACCTCTCAAAGAGTGAAAATACTCATGCAGATTATTTTGAAATGGTAGTAGATGTACCACATAAAAGTAAAGAGGCATTGTTTAATCATACAAAACAAAATTTTAAAATCATTGACTTTTCCTTGCTCAATGATGCTTACAAAAAATAAGAAGGATAGCAATTGTTTGACTTGCAGGATGCACTAAGTGAAATAAAACGAGGAACGGCTGAAATCATCGATGATGAACGCATAAAATCATTGTTAGAAAACTACCTTAAAACTGGTAAGAACTATTATGTCAAGGCAGGATTTGATCCCACTGCTCCTGATCTTCATCTAGGACATACCGTACTTATACAAAAATTAGCACTTTTTCAAAAATATGGAGCAATAGTACAATTTCTCATCGGTGATTTTACAGGCATGATCGGTGATCCAACAGGCAAAAATGCTACAAGAAAACCTCTCGATAGAGAGAGTGTAATAAAAAATGCTAAATCTTACAAAGAACAAGTGTTTAAAATTTTAGATCCCCAAAAAACTAAAGTAGTCTTTAACTCAACATGGCTTGATGAACTTGGAGCAAAAGGTCTTGTAGAGCTTACCACAACTTTTAACGTAGCACGTATGCTTGAGAGAGATGATTTTGACAAACGTTACAAAAGTGAAACACCTATCTCTATTAGTGAATTTTTATACCCTCTTTTGCAAGGTTACGATTCTGTAGCACTAAAATCTGATGTAGAGTTGGGTGGAACAGATCAAAAATTTAACCTTTTGATGGGTAGACAATTACAACGAACATACAATATCGGTAAACAACAAGCCGTCTTAATGATGCCTTTATTAGAGGGACTTGATGGTGTTAATAAAATGAGTAAATCACTAGGAAACTATATCGGTGTTACAGAAGACGCTGATACAATGTTTGGCAAAGTACTTAGTATCAGTGATGATTTGATGTGGCGTTATTATGAATTACTAAGTGATAAAACACTTCAAGAGATACAAAGTCTTAAAGATGATGTACAAAGTGGCAAACAACATCCAAAAGCAGTAAAAGAGGCTTTAGCTATGGAAATAGTAACACGTTATCATGATAAAGATAAAGCTACTATGGCAAAAGCAGAATTTGACAAAGTCCATAAACAAAAAGATATTCCTACAGATATGCCAGAATTTTCTATGCAAGGACCAATATGGATAGCAAAAATACTCACAGATGCAAAGCTTGAACCATCAACTTCACAGGCAAGGAGAGATATTAAGCAGGGTGCTGTTAAAATAGATCAAAAAAAAGTGCAAGATGAACAATTACAACTTCAAGATGGTGAATATATTGTACAAGTTGGAAAACGAAAGTTCGCACGTATTAAGGTAATATAGTGAGTTTTAAACCTTTAAAAATTGGTAAGCATGTTATTGAAAAACCTATTATTCAAGGTGGTATGGGTGTTGGTATTAGCTGGGATAAACTTGCTGGTAGTGTCTCAAAAGAAGGTGGACTGGGTGTTATAAGCTCTGTTGGTACAGGTTATTATGACAACAAACATTTTGCTAAAAAGCTAGTACAGGGCAGACCTTACAGTGAACAAAATTTCTACTCTCCAGAAGGTTTACATGAGATATTTAAACACGCACGAAAAGTTTGTGGTAATAAACCATTAGCTTCTAACGTACTCTATGCTATCAACGACTATGGACGCGTGGTCAAGGACTCTTGTGAGGCTGGTGCTGATATCATCATAACTGGTGCAGGTTTACCAACAAATATGCCTGAATTTACAGTTGATTATCCAGATGTGGCACTTGTACCTATCGTATCTAGTGCAAGAGCCTTACGTTTGATTTGCAGAAAATGGAAACGTTACAATAAAATTCCAGATGG
>JALSQA010000289.1 GCA_026985685.1 Campylobacterales bacterium
TATCAAAACACTCGAAACAGAACTCAAAACCAAGCTTGAAGATGCAGATATTTTGATCGAAAAATCAGCAGGCATGACTAAAGTAGAAGCTAAAGAGATTGTATTAAATCGTGCAAAAGAGGATGCCAGAGCACAGATTGCTCATGTGATACGTAAGTATGAAAAAGAAGCTAAAGACAAAGCCAAAAAGAATGCAAATTATATCCTTGCACAGGCTACTACACGCTATGCAGGAGATTTTGCAGCTGAGAGACTGATAAATACAGTAAACCTTCCTAGTGATGATATCAAAGGCAGGATCATAGGTAAAGAAGGGCGAAACATAAAAGCCCTGGAGATGATACTTGGTGTTGATGTTATCATTGATGATACGCCAAATGTCATCATCTTAAGTAGTTTTAACCTTTATCGCCGTGCGATTGCTACTCAGGTGATTGAGCAGTTGATAGAAGATGGAAGGATTCAGCCTGCACGTATCGAAGATATCTATAAAAAAGTGTTAGAAGAGTTTGAACATAATATCTATGAAGAGGGTGAAAATATCTTACTTGATTTTGGTATTACAGGTATGCATCCAGAGATTGTTAAATTGATCGGTAAGTTAAAGTTTCGTGCTTCTTATGGACAAAATGCTTTGGGTCACTCTTTAGAAGTGGCAAATCTTGCAGGTATTATTGCTGCTGAGTGTGGTGGTGATGAGAAATTAGCACGCCGTGCAGGTATACTTCATGATATCGGTAAAGCACTCACACATGATTTTGCTGGAAGTCATGTTGATCTGGGAGCAGATATCTGTAAAAGATACAATGAACATGAAGTTGTTATAAATGCTATCTATGCTCACCATGGACACGAAGATGCAAACTCTATAGAATCCGCTGCGGTATGTGCTGCTGATACACTTTCAGCTGCAAGACCTGGAGCCAGACGTGAAGTGTTAGAGGCATTTTTAAAACGTGTTGAAGATATCGAAAAGATAGCAACAAGCAAAAAAGGTGTACGCCAGGCTTATGCGATCAATGCAGGTCGTGAGATCCGTGTGATTGCCAATGCAAAACTTGTCAATGATGATGAAGCTGTACTACTCTCTAAAGAGATCGCAAAAGAGATAGAAGCAAAAGTACAATATCCAGGAGATATCAAAGTAAATGTCATAAGAGAGCTTCGTGCTGTAGATTATGCAAGATAATTTGATTTAAATTTATGCAAAAATATACATTTTCAGATATCTTCAAAGATATCAGAAAGTATAAAAAAGAGTTGATCATCGCAAATATCATTGCGATATTTGCAGCCATCGCAAGTGCTTTAGCTCCGCTTTTGATTCCACTACTGGTAGATGAGGTGCTTTTACATAAACCTGCACGTTTGGTAGGTATAATTGACAGTGTTTTCAGTGGTGAGCATGAAGCTTATTTTTATGTAATTGTTGTGTTGATTTTGACACTTGCTCTTCGTGCAGCTTTTTTTACTCTAGGTGTGATGCAAAGCTGGTATTTTACAGTTATCTCTAAAAATATTACATATAAAATCAGAAAAGATCTTTTGGAGCATATTTCAAAAGTACGTTTAAAAGAGTTTGAACTTTTTGGTAGTGGAAAAATAGCTTCTTTGAGTGTGGTTGATGTCAATACTATCGATACTTTTATCGCATCGTCTGTGAGTAAACTGGTCATCTCTATTCTGACAGTTATAGCTGTTGGTGGGGTGCTTTTATGGATTCACTGGAAACTGGCACTTTTTATTTTGTTTTTTAATCCTTTTATCGTTTTTTTCACTGGTAAAATGGCACGAAAAGTTTCTAAACTAAAAAAGAGAGAAAATGAAATAATCGCTACATTTCAAGAAGCTTTAGGTGAGACACTTGATCTATTCTGGCAAGTACGAGCATCAAATAGCCAAACGCACTTCTTTTCTAAACTTACTGATTTAGCCAAAGAGATTAAAGAGCGGGGAATTGCTTTTAACTACAAATCTTTGATATCAGAAAAAGCTTCTTATATGATATTTTTATCAGGGTTTGAGATGTTTAGAGCTGCGGGTATTTTGATGGTGGTTTATTCTGATTTGAGTATTGGTCTGATGTTGGCTATTTTTGGCTATTTGTGGGTGATTATGCAGCCTATCAATGAAATAATCACAATGCAGTATGCTTATCATAATGCAAATGCAGCACTAAAGCGTATAAATGCTATTTTTGATATGCAAAGCGAACCATCATATCAACACAGAAAAAATCCTTTTTCAGATACACGTACCAATAAAATAGAACTTAAAAATATCTCTTTTGCTTAC
>JALSQA010000290.1 GCA_026985685.1 Campylobacterales bacterium
GTGCAATACGAATAAAAGGAACAAGGGCAGAGTTTAAGTTACTGTTCCAATCTGAATTTTTATGAGGAAATGCCATAAGCACAGCTCTTTGTTTTTGCCATTCTGGGGGTAAGGTTTTCATTTTATAATTACCCTTTATTTCGTTTTATAAAACTTATGCTTTCCATCTAAAAAAACCACATAAAAAATATTGGTATCAAATCTAAAACCACTCTTATTTTGTTCTTCATCTTTGTATTCATCAGGTAATACAAAACCAATAAGCCTAGAATCTCCCTCTAAACGAAAACGTGACCAAATGGCTTGATGAGGAATAGATTTTGGTAACTCGAAATCTGTATTGGTAGGAAACTGACTGTATTTTACAAAAAGTGGATGATTGCCTAGCTTTTGTTTTTCCCAATGAGCTAAAGGAAATTTTGAATACTCTTTTAACTTATCAAAAAGTTCATAGAGTTGTTTTTGACTCCAATCTCTAAAATCTTGACCTGCACTGTCATTGACAAAATAAGCAAAATTGAATTTACACTTTTGAGCTAACGTATTATCTTTATCATCAATTGAAATTTGAGTTTCAAGAAAGTTAAGAAATTTATTAGCTTTTTTATTCTTCTTTTTATTACCCATATTAAGCCTTTATTTTAGGCTTACCACCAATTTTATTGGCATTATATATAGGGCTAATTGGTCTGTCATTTCGGATTATATCTCCAGGAATTTCATCGAGTCGATACAAAAAGCTTTCATTATCTTCTTTGTTTACTAGAACAGTTTTGTATTTTCCTAATCTGTCCATGATGTCGTAATTATGAGTAGTAAAAATAAATTGAGCATTATTTGGATTTAACTCTTTATCTTCAAAAAAGTTTAAAAGCATTGGTAATAAATCTGGGTGTAAGTTTATATCAAATTCATCAAGAGCTAATATGCCACCTACTTGTAAAATACTAAAATAGAGATGTAACTGCAAATATAAAGACTGCGTTCCACTAGACTGTTCATAATAAGTTAAGAAGCTTTCTTTTTCATCAATTTCATAATGAAAAATAGGAGTATATTTCAACTCTTTTGTTCTTTCATCTATACTTTCAATTATTTCAATACTAGATATACCAATATCTGCTTTCTGTAAAAAATGCATAATAGTATTTAATCGTTTTTGATTTTCAAAGTAAAATTTAGATACTTCATCTACTCCTAAAAACATATCTTTATTATCTTTTTTACCAAGTTGGTGTACGTTTGTAATTATTCTATTAAAAAGTTCATAAATTATATCTATTTTCTCAAAACCGTATTGTTTAGCTGTACTTATAATAGAAGCATTCTTTCTATTCAAATTAATAGTCTCTAGCTCTTTATACTCTTTAGTCGTTTGAATTGAATCTTCATATCTTTCTACAATAAGTGTATCTCGTTTATCTTTTCGCCAAATTTTTTCACTTATAATTTTTTCATTTGTTAAAATTAATTCATATTTATATTCAATCTTGTCTTCTAAAAAAATTATATATATTTCTGTCGGTTCCTCGTTATAAAAAAATGAATATATATCGATCTCCTCATTCGGCTTTAGATAACTAAAAGAGTTCGTTGTAAAATCTCGTAAAAAAGATAAAACTTTAATAACATTCGTCTTCCCCGAAGCGTTAGCTCCTTTTACAGCAATAATATTGGCTATATCTTCAGTAGAGTTCTTAGACTTCTGAAATGAAATCTCAAAACCCTCTTTAAAAGAACAAAAGTTTTCTGCCCCAAATTCAAGTAACATGGTTTCCCTTTTTTGACTTAATTAATGAATAATAACATAGTTTTTATAGTCTTATCTTTATTTATTGTCAATATTGTCTTTTTTAAGCTATAATACTTTATGGCATATATCAAAATAAATAGACAAAATTTTTTTCACAATCTTAACCAATTTATATTAAAAAGTGGCTCAAAAGAGCAAATAGCTATTGTTCTAAAAGACAATGCTTATGGTCATGGTATAGAGATTATGGCTAAGCTTTCATGGGAGTTTGGATTAACAAAGGCTGTAGTTCGTAGCTATAGTGAAGCTAAGATTATCAAACCCTATTTTAAAGATATTCTAATATTAGGAGATAGAGCTATCTATGATAAACAATGCTCATTTGCACTTAACTCTTTAGATGATATTATAAAAGCTCAAAAAGGCTCAAGAGTTGAGCTAAAAGTAGATACAGGAATGCACCGAAATGGGGTAGCTTTGCATGAAGTAGAAGAGGCTTTAAAACTAATAGCAGATAGAAATCTAAAACTAATAGGGATTAT
>JALSQA010000291.1 GCA_026985685.1 Campylobacterales bacterium
ACAAATTATTTGATTATATCAATACCTCGACTGAGCATAGATACATAAAAAGTGCCAAAGCACATATTTGGTTTTTAGCTATTCACCCTTTTGATGATGGCAACGGCAGACTTGCAAGAGTTCTATCTGATTATATATTGGCAAAAGAGTCAAGCGTAACACACAAGTATTATTCTATATCATCGGTTATCAATAAAAACAAAAAGAGTTATTACGATATTTTAGAAAAGAGTAACAATCTAATTTATAACAGAGATTATGACTTTACAAAATGGTATAAGTGGTATCTGCAAGTGCTATCGGAGTCGATACAAAATTCGATTAACAAAACAAAATCGATCATAAAGAAAGCTAAATTATGGGATAAAATCAACAACACTATCCCTCTAAATCAGAGACAAATAAAAGTTTTAAACAAAATAGCCACTATAGGAGAAGAAAATTTTACTGGTGGATTATCCACCAAAAAATACCAATCCATAGCCAAAACATCAAGAGCAACAGCCATTAGAGATATCCAAGATTTAGTGCAAAAAGGCTTTTTAAAGCAAAAAAAAGGAACTTCAGGCAGGAGTGTTAGGTATGTGTTGGTTTATGACGGGTAGTTTGTGTCTGAGAGGTACCCAGCAGTCCTAGAGTCAGACCACAAATCCTGAAAATGATACAATTATCTTCCTAATCGCCTCAAATTATGATACGATTAAAATAATAATCGCATCAAAGGTGATATTGCACAATCATCTCTATATCAGATTTGATTGATCGGTGCAGTAGGGCTCTAGCATATAATATGCTATAATGCTATTAGATAATTTTTAGGAGTCGATATGGGAGCTGTTAGATTGGAAGATGTTCGTTATACTTATGATGATTACAAACAGTGGGAAGGCGATTGGGAGCTTATAGAGGGGGTTCCTTTTGCTATGTCTCCATCTCCTATGTATGGGCATCAGTTTATAAATGGAAAGATTTTTAGGCAACTTGACGAAAAGTTAGATAATTGCTCAAAATGCAAAGCTATATTTGAGATTGATTGGCTAATGGCAGAGGATAGCGTAGTAAGACCCGATAGTATGGTTTTGTGTTATGAGCCCGAAGAGAAGCTTACAAAAAAGCCTGAGATTATCTTTGAAGTAGCTTCGAAATCAACCGTCAAAAAGGATGAAACGATAAAGTTTCAAATCTATCAGCAAGAGGGCGTACAATACTACATCATCGTTTATCCGGATATCAAAAAAGCAAAAGTTTATAAGTTGGTTGACTATGTTTACAGGAAGATAGGTGATTTTAGCGATGAAAGTTACACTTTTGAAGTTGAGGGGTGTAAGATAGAGTTTGATTTTGGCTTTATTTGGAGACAATAGTTTTTTGTTCGTTTTTTCCAGATTAAATTTTAGGCTCAACCCATGGCTTTAAAACCTTAGCTTATATATCTTTTAATCTCCCAGGAGTAAAGCCAAGATATTGTTTGAAAACTCTTGTCAGGTGAGATTGGTCGCTAAAGCCACACATTTGGGCAATTTGGACTATTGGTAAATCGCCTCTTAATAGTATTTTTGCTCTCTCTAATCTTTTGTTTAATATAAAGCAGTGTGGAGAGATGCCAAACTCTTTTTTGAAACTTCTTGCAAAGTAAAATGGAGATAGATTTATAGCTTTTGCAATCTGCTCAATTGTTAGTGAGCTATCATCTAAATTTGCTTCAATAAAATCAATAGCATTTAGCATCTGCCTCTTATTATAGATTAGGTTATCAATTGTCTCAATTGGCGAGGATGTATAGTTTGTTAGCAGATGATTTGCAAAAGTATGCAAAGAGTTTTCTATCTCTAAATTACTCTTTTTTGGATGGAAGTCGGGAAAATTATTATTTTAAAGTCCAACGATCATATTGTTTGAAAATTTTTAAATAGTATAATAGATTAAAAAATAGTTTATATTAAGATATATTACAATTTTTATTTAGATGTTATAATAATTATTTTATTTAAAAACTTTAGTCTAATTTAGGGCTTAAAGTTAAGAATATTTAGTTAAAAAGGGGAGATAACTTTTTCTCCCTTTTTTAATTTTATATTTAGCGGTTATCGCTATCGTGATCAGTGTCATGATCTGTGTCGTGATTTCCATTTTTGTTATGATCGGTATCATGGTCTGTGTCGTGATTTCCATTTTTGTTATGATCGGTATCGTGGTCAGTGTCATGATCTGTGTCGTGATTTCCATTTTTGTTATGATCGGTATCGTGGTCAGTGTCATGATCTGTGTCGTGATTTCCAT
>JALSQA010000292.1 GCA_026985685.1 Campylobacterales bacterium
AACTTTTTTGTTATTATTTTAGATATGGTATATTTATAAAAAATTTAGGATGAAATGATATGAGAAATAAACCAAGTTACTCTATATTTAAAAATGCAAAATATGCCTTAGATGGTGTTATTACTGCTTTTGATGGTGAAGTATCTTTTAAATTAGAACTGTTTTTTGGTTTTTTTATCACACTTGGGATTGTTTTTTTGCCTCTTACTCTCTTTAGCAAATTGATTTTATTTATTACCATGGTCTTAGTTATGGTAGTTGAATTACTTAATTCTAGTATTGAAAATGTTGTAGATTTAGTGACAAGTGATATCCATCCACTTGCCAAAGATATCGGAGCTGCTGCTGTGCTTTTTACTGTAGTGCTGCATTTGGTATGCTGGGCTGTGATTGTTTATAGTGAGATTTTGTGATGCGTTTACCTTATATCAGTATATTCATACTTGCTGGTATTGTTTTTTTCTCATTCTTTGGTGAGAATTTTTATACACACTCTGCTTATCTTTTAGACAAAAATGCTATTTTACTGCCTCCTTCAAGTGAGCATATATTGGGTACTGATAGATTAGGGCGTGATTTATTGGCTAGATTGATGGAGGGTGGAAAGATTTCTCTTAGTATCGGGGTTGGCTCTGCTATCATCGCTAGTTTTCTGGGGTTGGTGATTGGGGTTAGTGGTGGTTTTTTTAAAGGTCGCAGTGATAAGTTGATTGTTATCATGATAGATCTGTTTTTGACTTTTCCTACTTTCTTTTTACTTTTGGCTTTGATAAGTTACATGAATGCATCTGTATGGGTTTTGATTTTGATCATATCTATCACTGGCTGGATGGGTATGGCTCGTCTTATTCGCAGTGAGAGTTTTGCGATCTCTTCAAAACCTTATATCAAAGTATTAAAAGCATCTGGTGTAAGTAGAGTGAAAATCATCATAAAATATTTTACACCACTTCTTGCTCCTATATTTTTCATCTCTTTTACTTTTGGTGTTGGTGGTGCTATTTTGGCAGAGAGTGGGCTTAGTTTTTTGGGTATAGGTATCATGCCTCCACAAATCAGCTGGGGTAGTATTCTTAGTGAAGGTAAAGGTGTTGTGGATATCGCCTGGTGGCTTAGTTTTTTCCCTGGATTGATGATATTTTTGGTGATTTATGCTTTGGTAAATATCTCAGATTATCTACAAAGTAAAACAAATCAAAAAGAGAAGGTTATATAAGTGGAAGATTCAAAGCTTTTAGTCTGGCTCGAAAAAGAGGTTGCTAAAAGGGATGTAGCAGGGGAGTTATCATTAGATAAGCCTGATCCTCTTTTGGTAGCAACAAAATATCATGATTGTTATATCTCTGTGATATGTGCACTTTTTGCTTATGGAAATGCTGCTTTGATTGTTCGTTTTTTACAGGGACTGGATTTTTCTTTATTAGATGCGAGTGAAGATAAAATCACCTCCTCTTTATCTAAGAGCTATTATCGTTTTCAAAACTCTAAAGATGTTATTGCTATTTTTATTGCATTAAGAAGAGCAAAACAAGAAAGCTCTTTAGAAGATATCTTTTTGCAAGGGTATCAAAAAGAGCATGATGTTCTTGATGGTTTAGCTTCATTGATAACAGCTCTCGAAAAGTTCTATTCTTATGAGAGCAGGGGATATCGTTTTTTATTAGGAAAAGCTCCTGATAAAAAGAGTAAATCAACTTATAAACGCTGGAATATGTTTCTTCGCTGGATGGTGAGAAAAGATAGCCTGGATTTGGGGCTTTGGGAAAATGTAGATAAAAAAGATCTTTTGATGCCCCTAGATACTCATACATTTCAAGTTTCACGTAAATTAGGCTTACTAAAGCGTAAGAGTTATGATTTAAAAGCAGTGATTGAATTGACTCAAAAACTTAAAGAGTTCGACAAAAACGATCCTATAAAGTATGATTTTGCACTATATCGCATAGGTCAGGAGGGTTTTGATTTATAGGAAACTATGCTTTCTGGTGCCCAAGCTGGAGCTTGGGCACCAGAAAGCATAGTTTTATCCGTGCGTGAGCCTTCCGCTGAGGAAAACATAGCGTTAGGGTAGTCAAAGGTACTTTGTTCCTTTGACGTTATCAGATTTTTTTAGCAATACTTAAATGAATTTTGGATAAAATCACGCAATTTTACTTACATACAAAGGATTTCCCCGTGAATGAAGTTTTTACTTTTTTTGGCATACTCTCTGAAAATCACACTTTTTTGCTTGTGATTCACACACTTTTAGTAGCACTTATTGTACTCTGGTTTGCAAAATCAGCAACAGCTGCTATGCAAATAGTTCCTAAAGGTGCTCAAAATGTTGCTGAGAGTTATCTTGGTGGTGTTATTGAAATGGGAAAAGATGTCATCGGTGAAGATTTGGCACGTAAATATCTTCCTTTAGTAGCTACTATTGGTTTGGTCGTATTGGTTGCTAACTTGATTGGTATTATCCCAGGATTTGAATCTCCAACAAGCAATATCAACTTTACACTGGCTTTGGCATTGATTGTTTTTATCTATTATAACTATGAAGGTATCAAGAAAAATGGTGTAATTCACTATTTCGCACACTTTATGGGACCTGAAAAATTACTTGCTCCATTGATGTTTCCTATTGAAATCGTTTCTCATCTTTCAAGAATCATTTCACTTTCATTTAGGCTTTTTGGAAATATCAAAGGTGATGATCTTTTCTTGGCAGTTATCTTGATGCTTGCACCTTTTGTAGCTCCGTTAGCTCCATTTGCATTGCTAACTTTCTCTGCATTGCTTCAGGCATTTATCTTCATGATCTTAACTTATGTATATTTGGCTGGTGCTGTTACATTGAGTGAGGAAACACTCTGATTTATGAATAAAAACTACGTTAAAATACTTAGTTTCATGCAGGGAGCCTCCTGGGCTGCTGTAATTATAGGAGCGTATCTTTTCTTTACGCTCTTTTATCCTTTTGGGTTGATAATGGCTCTTATTGGTGCTTTTTTTGGTGCTAGTATTGGGTTGTTTATGGTGATATTTTTTGAGATGGCTAACCTCAAACTAGAGATATACCATGAAAAGCAAAAGCAAACACTACTTTTGCAAAAAATGCTCTCTACCTTACAAAATAAACAAAAACATAGCACTTCTGAAGAAAAAAGGGATTAATCAATCTCCTGTGAGCAGACTCAATGCATATTTTATCTCAGATCCTTCTTATTATCATGATATCACTTCTTTCGCTTCTTATCTCGATAAAGTCTTTAGTAGAAATGAGATAGATTATGCTTGTTTTCGTGATAAAATTTCTTTAGATATCTTACCCTATGCCAAAACTTTTTTAACTTATGCAAAGCGATATAAAATAAAAAATATTTTAATCAATACTCACATAAATCTAGCTTTTGAGTTAGGATTTGACGGTGTTCATCTCAATTCCAGACAATTTGACCAAATTCAAAATGCAAAAGAGAAAAAACTTTTAACTATCATAAGCACTCACCGGCTTGATGAAGTTTTAAATGCCCAGGAAAAAGGTGCTGATGGGGTTACTTTAAGTCCCATCTTCAAAACTCCAGATAAAGGCAAACCCCAAGGTATAACATTCTTAAAACAAGTGCTAAAGAAAAGTTCTATTGACATCTTTGCTCTTGGCGGAGTTGTATCTAAAGAGGAAATAGCCCTTCTTTCTCATACTAAAGTATATGGATTTGCTTCAATTCGTTATTTTGTTTAGAAATTATTAATTAAATATATTAAACATTTGGTATAATAAATTTAATATATTAAGAATTAGGTTACTATGAAAGAAAAAAGAACATTATTTGGTACTGTCATGATTTCACTCTCTATGGCAGCTGTATTTTTTATTGTAATATTGGCGATATCGTGGTTATTGCAATATTTTGTGGAGTATAAGACTTTGGGTCTTTCTCATGAAATATCATTTTATAATTATATCAAGTATATTCCTGCACCGCAGATGCTTGTACTTGTACTGTTTGGTTTTTTTATGATTGGTGTTTTGGCAAAGTTTATCTCTGTACAGTTGAAGAGGAGTTTTCAGCGTTTTCATCTTCGTTTTTTGGAGTCATTGCAAAAACGTGAGATGATGGATCCTTCAGAATTTAGATTTCAAGAGTTTAACAATCTTGCAAAACTTGTAAATCCACTGATAGAAAAAATCATCTTTAATGAACAACAGTTGCAAACTATTATAGATGCACAAAGCAATATGATTATGACACGCTCACATGATGAACTGATAAAAGTAAACAGGGCTTTTTTAGAGTTTTTTAATATCGATTCATTAGAAGCATTTAAAGCTGAGCATAGTTGTATCAGTGATTTTTTTGAGCTTGATGAACAAGAGGAGTATTTGCAACCTTTAGTTCAGCAGATGAGCTGGGTTACTTATGTGCAGAGAAATCCATTAAAAACACATAAAGTCAAAATTAAAAAAAATGATGAAGATTATATCTTTATGGTGGATGCAAAACTGACCACATTACACGGAATTTATCGTGTTGTTATCACTTTCTCTGATGTAAGTGATATGGAATTTGAACGACGTACACTTGTAACAGAAGCTACTACAGATCCATTGACACAAGTAGCAAATCGTTTAAAGTTTGAAACAATACTCGAAAAACAAATTGACTTGGCAAATCGCTATAATAATAACTTTTGTCTGATCATGTTTGATGTAGATAACTTTAAAAAAGTCAATGATGTTTATGGTCATATTGTAGGTGATTTAGTATTAAAAGAGTTAGCAAACTGTGTAAAAAACAATATCCGAAAAAGTGATACGATAGCTCGCTGGGGAGGTGAAGAATTTGTTGTTATCCTGCCACATACAAAACTTGTCACTGGCGTAAAAATAGCACAGAAACTTCGTACCCAGATTGAAGCATTAGAGATTGCAGATGCTCCTAAATTTACCTGTTCTTTCGGTATCTCTGAGTATAAAAAACATCAAAGTATAGAAACTTTTATGCATAGTGTAGATACTAAGCTTTATGAAGCAAAACACAGAGGTAAAAACTGTGTAGTAAGTGTTACGTAAAACAATCGCAAATTATTAAGCCAATTCATAGTAAAATATAAACAATTACTATCAAAAGGCTTTATATGTTCGAAATGGTGATTGGATTAGAAGTACATATCCAACTCAATACAAAAACAAAAATCTTCTGCTCATGTGCGACATCTTTTGGTGAAGCACCAAATACAAATGTATGCCCTGTTTGTCTAGCCCTCCCCGGTGCTCTTCCTGTACTAAACATCCAAGCGGTTAAAAAAGCGATAAGTTTCGGTCATGCTGTCAATGCTACAGTTCATAAGAAATCTATTTTCAACCGTAAAAATTACTTTTATCCAGATCTCCCAAAAGGATATCAAATCAGTCAATTTGAGATACCTATCGTAGAGAGTGGTGAGCTGTATATCGATTTTGAAGATGGAAGTTCTAAAAGAATCGGTATTACCAGAGCACATCTTGAAGAAGATGCTGGAAAAAGTATGCACCATGGAGATGAAAGTCATGTAGACTTAAATCGTGCAGGTACACCATTACTTGAGATTGTAAGTGATCCAGATATAAGAAGTGCACAAGAGGCGATTTTATATCTCAAAAAACTACATGCTATTGTTCGCTATCTTGAGATCAGTGATGCAAATATGCAAGAGGGTTCATTTCGCTGTGATGTAAATATCTCTATTCGACCAAAAGGTGATGAAAAACTTTATACCAGAGTTGAGATAAAGAACATGAACTCATTTAGATTTATTCAAAAAGCTATAGAGTATGAGTTCGAGAGACAGTGTGATGCCTGGGAAGATGGTGTGTATGATGATGAAGTATATCAGGAAACAAGACTTTTCAATACCCAGACAGGTGAGACAAAAAGTATGCGTGGTAAAGAGGATAGTGCTGAGTATCGTTATTTTCCAGATCCAGATCTCTTGCCTGTGATACTAACTGATGAAATGTATGAAGAGGGTAAAAATATCCCAGAACTTCCAGATGAAAAGAAAGCCAGACTCATCAGTGAACACTCTATCAAAGCTTATGATGCAGCTGTGATTACTTCTTCTGTGGATATGGCTCGATATTTTGAAGAGATGATAAAAGAGGGTGCAAGTGCTAAAAATGCAGTACCATGGCTTACAGTAGAACTTCAAGGTAGATTAAAAGGTACTACTATCGCTAACTCTCCTGTAGATGCTATCAAACTTGCACAGATTGTCAAACGTATCGAAGATAGCTCTATCAGCGGTAAAGCTGCAAAAGAGGTACTTGATCACTTGATGGAAAATAGTGCAAAAGCTGTAGATGATGTGATAGAAGAACTTGGTTTGAAACAAGTAAGTGATGAAGGTGCCCTTCTTAGTATGATTGATGAAATTTTATCTGCAAATGAAGATAAAGTACAAGAGTACAAAGGTGGAAAAGAGAAGATATTTGGTTTCTTTGTCGGGCAAGTGATGAAGGTAAGTAAGGGAACAGCTAATCCAGGACTTGTTAGTAAACTGCTAAAAGAGAAATTATCAAGCTAATATGAAATTTAAAGAGCAGCTACTTACTTATTCGTATCGCTTAGCTGCTTCTAAGAAGTATAAAAAATATAAACAAAGAGTTGATAAACTCTTAAATGATCAAAATTACCCAAAAAAACGATATTTTGACTATTTTATGATATTTTTGGTGCTTAGTAGCATCATGATTTTGATCCTCGAGATTAAAAATAAGCTTCCTTTATGGGTTTATATCTATGAGGGTTTTGCTGTATCTGTTTTTGCTATTGAGTGGTTGGCACGTTTATGGGTTGTTAGTGATGCCCATCTTGATATCATCGAATCACAGGAAAATGCTGAGTATGAAAAAAACGATTTAACTATTTGGCAATTAATCAAATCAGCAGTAGTTAAAAAAGTAAAATTTATAATCTCTCCTATGTCGATTATCGACTTGCTGGCAATACTGCCATCTTTCAGAGCTTTACGATTTTTGCGTTTTTTGCTTTTGTTTAGATTATTTAAAGTCTTTCGTTATACTGCAAATATTAATGATTTGCTTAGAGTTTTTGTCGAAAAACGGTTTGAGTTTTTTAGCCTTATCATCTTGTTTGCTTTTATGGTGTTTTTTGCTTCAACTGTTATCTATATCTTTGAAGGTACGGGTGCGAATCCAAATGTAAATAACTTTTATGATGCGATATACTGGGCGGTTGTAACGATTACAACTGTTGGTTTTGGTGATATCTCACCGGTTACACCAGAGGGACGTTTTGTTACTATCTTTCTTATCATAGGTGGAATCACCTCTATCTCTTTTATGACTTCTATCATCACAACTTCTATGACAGAGAAGATGGAGAGTATCAAAACAAGACAGATTTTTAATGAAATTGGAAAATTAAAATCTTTTATCGTTGTATGCGGATATGGTAAGATGGGTAAAGTATTAAGTTCAGAATTGCAACTTAGTGGTGAAGATGTTGTCATCATTGACGAAAATTATCAAGAGAGTTTTGATGCACAGCAAAAAGGTTTTTTGGCTATACATGCGGATGCAAGTGAAATCGAGCTATTAAATGAACTTCGCATGGGTGGACGTGTAAAATATATCGTAGCTTTAACTAACAATGACGCAACAAATCTATCTATCATCTTATCTGTCAAAACCATTCATCCAGAGATTACTATCTTTACACGTGCGGTAGAAGAGAATGCAAGAGATAAACTTTTATTAGCAGGTGCAAAAGATGTTGTATTTCCATATGAGTCAGCGGCTATTGCTGCTTATGAATATTTAGGACAGCCTATTGCTTTTAGTGCTATTGATGAGATACTTCATGAATATATAGAACCTGTTATTGAGGAGGTTGAAATCACTAAAGAGATGGATATTGATGGTATAACACTAAAAAGTATTGGTATCAAAAAGTATCGTCTGAAGTTATTGGGTGTGGTGCGTCAAAGTGAAAATGATAAGTTTTATTTTCACCCACGTAAAGATAGTTTTTCTATTGTAAATGAAGATATTTTACTTGTGATTGGTGCAAATGAAGATATATCTGCTTTTAAATTGCATCTGCATGAAGGATAGATATGAATGACGTGATACTTTTTGGTTACTCAAAAACTGCACAGGAGATAGCTTCATTACTGACAAAAAATAAAAGATCTTTTACTATCTTGACTACCAATGAAACCAGGACAGATTTAGCTATTGCAGATGGATATGATGCTCATTATATCAACTATAACAGCGATGAAGAGTTGATAAAGTATGGAATCTCAAAAGGAGTAAAAACACTTTTTTGTGTTAGTGAAGATTATAATAGAAATCTTTTTGTTACGTTAAGTGCCAGAGCCTTAGATCCTGATTTGTTTATATTGTCCTTAGCTGCTGATGAAGCACAAGAGAAAAAGATGATTTTAGCAGGTGCAAATAAAAATATCAACCCATACACTGTTGGAGCAAACAGGATATTTCGTTTGATAAAAAAACCTGTTGTTTATAGGGTATTGGATGAGATTTTATTTCATAAAAGTGATATCAAAATTACAGAAGTTATTGTGCCTGAAACTTCTCACTTGATTAATATACCACTTTTCAATGCAAAAATAGAGGCAGATTATGAATTGATGGTGTTAGGAATACAAGGTGTATCAAAACGGGCAAAATTTAGATTTCATACCTATAAAATACGTCGAAGAATCAAAGCAGGTGATATCTTGGTTGTTATAGGAGAAGAGAAAAATATAGAGAAGTTTATAAAGGATTTGTACAAATGAAAGTAGGAATTATTGGTGCGGGGAAGTGGGGACAAGCTCTTGGTTTTGCATTTAGTCAAAACCAAAAAGTCTATTATAGTTCAAGACATACAAAAGATTTACCAAATTTTATCTCCATGAAAGAGATACAAAAACTAGAATATTTAGTCTTTGCTATATCTGCACAAAATGCAAGAAGCTGGCTTGAGAGTGAACTTGATTTTAAAGGACAAAAGTTTTTAATCGCTTCCAAAGGGATAGAGATAGCAACAGGAAAGTTTTTAAATGAAGTTTTTGAAGAGTTTATTCCAGCAGAAAATCTTGCATTTGTTTCAGGACCATCTTTTGCCGCAGAAGTGATGCAGTCACTACCCACAGCTGTTGTTGTCAGTTCTAAAAATAGTTCTTTAGCACAGACATTTAGCTCCTTATTCCCTTCTTTTATAAAAAGTTATGTCTCTAGTGATACCATAGGAGCAGAGATAAGTGGTGCATACAAAAATATCATCGCTATTGCCAGTGGTATATGTGATGGTCTGAAACTTGGTAACAATGCCAGAGCTTCACTCATAGCAAGAGGTTTAGTAGAGATGACAAGGTTTGGATCACATTTTGGTGCAAAAAAAGATACTTTTTTAGGACTTAGCGGGGCAGGTGATCTGTTTTTGACTGCTACAAGTGTCTTGTCTCGAAATTACCGTGTTGGGTTAGGTTTGGCTGAAGGTAAAGATTTGGAGAGTATTTTAAAAGAGCTTGGAGAAGTAGCTGAAGGAGTATATACTACAAAAGCAGTTT
>JALSQA010000293.1 GCA_026985685.1 Campylobacterales bacterium
TAAATTGTACAAAAAACAATAATAATGTAATAAACTTCATTTTTATTATATCCTCAGTCAGTCACTCATCCAAATAATTTATATCAATTATTTATCTTTATTTTATATTATTTTGTTTAAAACAAGATTAAGCTAAATTTAAAGAATTTTTTATTTTTCCTGTTTTTTGTCAAAAATTGCAATAATTTAGTAAAAAAATGGTTAAAATAGTCAGATGAACCATACAAAGACAAAAGTAAAAAATTCAATATATTTGATTATACTTTTCATTATTACACTATTTGTACTTTTTTTAATTTTAGATCATTTTTATCCACTAGATAGACAAAGATTATCCAAACCTTCTAGTGTAATGTTCATGGATAAAAAAGATTCACTTTTACGTATCAAATTGAGTCAGGATGGTTTTTGGAGGATACCTGCAAAAGAAGATGAAATTCCACTGTTGCTGAAACAAAGTGTTATTCATTTTGAAGATCAGTATTTTTACAGACACTTTGGTATCAATATTTTTTCTATTTTTCGTGCCATTTATCACAATCTCTTGCACAAACGAATCATAGGTGCATCTACTATCACTATGCAAGTAAGTCGCATGATGTATCAAAGGAAAAGAACACTTAGCAATAAAATCATAGAGATTTTCAATGCCCTGCAACTTGAATGGCACTATAGCAAAGCAGAAATTTTAGCCTATTACTTCAATTTAGCACCTTATGGCGGAAATATCGAGGGAGTTAAAAGTGCTGCACTATTTTATTTTCAAAAACCACTTCAAGAGTTGAGTATATCCCAGATTGCTATCTTGACCTCTATTCCAAAAAATCCAAATATAAACAGACCAGACAGACAAAAAGATTTAACAAAAAAGAGAGATATTATCCTACAAAAACTCTTAAATCACCACCTCATCACAAAAGAACAATACAAACGTGCAAAAAAAGAGCCAATCACATCCAAGCGTCTAAAAGTACCTTTTTATGCACCAAATTTTACCAACATGATCAAAACCAACAAAGCCATAATCCATACAACACTTGATCTCTCACTCCAGTCATACACAAAAGAGCGTCTACGCCAACAACTACAAAAACTAAACCATTTCGATGTTCATAACGCCTCTGCACTCATTATCCACAATCCAACAATGCAAATTTTAGCTTATATTGGTTCTGCTAACTTTTTTGATGCAAAACATGATGGACAAAACAATGGTATCACCATGATCAGAAGTCCTGGTTCTACATTGAAACCATTTATCTATGCCAAAGCATTAGAAAAAGGATTTATCACACCAAATCAAGAGTTATATGATATTGATCTTTTTTTACAAGGATATACACCCAAAAATTTTAACAAACGCTTCACAGGACGTATAAGTGCAAAAGAAGCCCTGCAATACTCTCTAAATATCCCTGCTGTAACTTTAAATCATCTATTAAAACAAAACTCACTATATGAACTTCTAAAATATGCCAATATCAAATCCATAGACCACCCAAAAAGTTATTATGGTGATGCTATCGCACTAGGTGGATGTGGTATCTCACTGATGGATCTTACCCTGCTTTATACATCATTGGCAAATGGTGGTATCTTGAAAAAACCCTCATATATTTTAAACAGACCACAACAGCAAACAATAAAGCTCTTTTTAAAACCATCAACCTATCTCATCAGTACAATTTTGGCTGATGCTTCACGAATCAAGCTCAGTAGTTACTGGGACTCCTCAAGAGATATCCCAAAAGTCGCTTTCAAAACTGGAACATCTGCAAGAGCCAGAGATTTGCTCACTGTTGGATATACTCCAGAGTACACAGTCGGTGTTTGGTTTGGAAATTTTAATGCACACAAAACCAAAAACCTCACAGGATTACAAACTGCTTCTGAAGTTGTTTTGGATATTTTTGAGCACTTAAACCAAAAATCAAAACTAACATGGTTTAAAAAACCAGCTAAAATCATCACAAAAAAACGTTGTGTGGATGCTATCAAACAAAAAAACTGTAAAACTTATATAGAAGATATGCTGATAAAAGGAGTCACCCCTAGCCCTCCTTGTGAACTTATAAGAGCTGAGACATTCGCATATCTTATCAAAAACAAAGATATCACCTCTATGGCTGACTTAAAAGATGACCACTGTTATAATGTATGGAAAGATTACAATCCACTCATCACAACCCCACCAGATCATGCAAAGATCACCCAAAATTCACTCTTGCCAGATAATCTAAATGAATTAAAATTCAACTGTTACTCTTTTGAAG
>JALSQA010000294.1 GCA_026985685.1 Campylobacterales bacterium
AAAAGAGGTGAATCTGTTTATGATCAAAATTTAAAAGAAAAAAGTGTGCACCATTGATTTTAATCCATGGAATAATCAATGAAAATATTGTTGCTATAATAAATGCATAATATCTTTGAATACGATAAGGTACCCAACCTTTTAAATATTCAGCCATTCTTTGTTTGGAACTCTTCTTAACTACCGTTGCTTCAGCCATTACTGATCCTTGTGTTGATTTTTTAATGTACACTCTTCATTGAGAGGAGATGGAAAACTATTTTTTATATTGATTCTTGTTATATCTGGAATATTTTTAGAATCAACAATCTCTTTAAGTGAGCGTGAATTGATATAATCTTTAAGTGAACTTCTGCTGACATTAAGTTGTTTTGCAATTTCACTAACAGATGTATGCTCTTCTAACATTTGTAATATTTTACTTTTATATTTATCAAATTTTGATTTTGAAAAACTTCCCTTTGGTCGTCCCATTGTCATTTGATGTGATTGTAAGTTTTTTTCTCTTTGATTAGATAAAATACCAATCATTGTATTTAATGGTGTTAAACTATTTAAAAGTAAATCCTGTTTACAAACATATATAGAGATGTTATTTTTTAAGATACAATCAAATATCTTTGCTAACTCTCCAACTTTTGTGCTTAATACCCATAAATCATAAATAAGAATAGTATCATCTTTTTTTAAAGAATGTAATACTTTTAAAAGGTTAGAGCGATTTTCCAATATTTGTGTAAAAGGATCATCATCTATCTCTGTGAGATCAATAGCAATAGCATTTTTAAGTGCATATTTTATAATATACGTCTGCTGATAAGAAATAGAAAAATTTCTATTTTTGCCTCTTAAGTATGCAATAATCACACATTAACCTTTATATTTATAATATATGACGTAAGTATAACACTTATGACGCTTTATGTCAATAGTAATTTAAATAAAAACGTCATTTCATGAAGAAATTTTTAATGGTTTACTATACATTTTTAATGTTTGTTCTATTTCAAACTCTTTATTTAGATCTTTTTTGTGATTGCAAACAGATGAACTTCCATTTAATAATGCCTCAAAAGATTCATAATCTAAAGATTTCCCAAAATAGTAACCTTGTAATATATTACATTTGTGTTCCTGGAGATACTCTTTTTGATAATTATTCTCAATACCCTCTGCAATAACATCAAATCCTAAGCTATGACCCATAGCTATGACAGTGTTAACAATAATTTTATCGCTTTTATCTGTTTGTATATTGTGAATAAAAGACTGGTCTATTTTTAAAGAGTCAATAGGTAATTTTTTAAGATAGCTTAATGATGAATATCCAGTACCAAAATCATCAATAGCAATACGAATATCTTTTGTTTTAAATTCATGAAGAAGTTTAGATGCTAAATCAATATTTTGCATTAATGTGCTTTCTGTTAATTCTAATTCAAGATATTTTGGATCAAAACCACTCTTTTTTAATATATTATCAATTGTACTTTTTAGGTTACTTTGAAGTAATTGTACTCCAGATATATTGATTGATATAGTTAAATCATCAAAACCTTTTTGATGCCAGGTTTTCATTTGATTTATAGCAGTATTTAATACAATTTCTCCTATTTCCAAAATCATACCAGTATCTTCAGCAACAGGTATGAAATCGAGTGGAGGTATAATTTTTAACTGAGGATGATTCCAGCGTACTAATGCTTCTGCACCAATTATCTTTTCTGTCTTTGCATCAACCAATGGTTGATATTCAACATAAAATTCTCTATTTTGTATAGCTTTTCTTAAATTTGATTCTAATTTTATACGATGTGTAATCTCTTCATGTATTTTGGCTTTAAAAAAATGAAAATTACTATTTTTTGATTCTTTGGCTCTTAACATTGCCATATTTGCATTTTTGATTAATGTTTTTGGATCATTTCCATCTGATGGGAAAAAAGATATTCCCATGTTGATGTTGATAAGTAAATCATTTGCATCCAATGAAAATGGCTTCTCAAATAGTTTTGAAATACGTTTTGCAACGATTCCTGCATCTAGCTCAGTGTTGATATTTTCAAAAACAATAACAAATTCATCACCGCTAAATCTGGCGATAGTATCATAATCTCTAAGTTCAGATTGTAATCTTGTTGCAACTTCTTTAAGTAATTCATCTCCTTTTGCATAACCTAATGTATGGTTGATGGATTTAAAATTATCAAGATTTAAAAATATTGTAATCATATTTTGAGTATGTCTTACTGATTTATTTATAGCA
>JALSQA010000295.1 GCA_026985685.1 Campylobacterales bacterium
TAGATGCTCTATGGCCAATGTTCGCTCATCATAGGCTACAAGGCTATTCTCTTCTTTCTTGACCTTATTTCTTATCATTGCATCTAGTGCCATATTATTCATCACATCATAGAGTGTTGAAACGCGTACTTGGACTACCTCTTTGGAAAAGTCATCCAATTGACACTTTGCCACAGTGGGATTGAATTCTTTTTTGATATCATCACTATTGGGCAAAATAACGATAGAGCCGTCTACTGCAAGCAAGCGGAAGTTCTTATACTTGTTATATTCTCCATCTTCATAAAACATCTCTACGGATTTATCTTTCATCTCTATAAAGGCTGTATAGTTGAGTTTTGCTCTGGCTTGTGTGTATGCACTATTTGTCACTGTATACCCTATATCACTATTGAGTGTCATATCGTTAAGACTGTTCTGTGAAGATTTACTTGATTTTTTGATCATCAAGCTCATCATAATAGCAAATGTCAGTTTGACATCTCTTGTAAAATCACTCTGTTTTATTTTGTGTTTAATCTTGAACTCTACAGTGTTTATCATCTCTCTAAAAACTGCTGAAAACTTGCAGTTTTTTTTAACATAATCAACCCCTAAAATATAATCATATTATATCCAAATTAGGGTCTCGATATGCTTATAAAAGCCCATTATATAGGGCTTTATCGGAGGTTTTCGAGTCCTGTTCTTTTGTTGATTTCTTCTTTTTTTTTAGTGCTTAGCTTAATGGCATTGGAGGGTTCCTTCTAAAAAAGTGTGGGTAACCAAAAAACAGCTATAATCAAAATATAAAATCAACTGAAAGTATAGACATGACAAAAGAACTATTCCAAATGGCATTAAATGTAACAGACCCATGGTTCATCAATGATTTGAAATTTGATGCTGAATCTAAAAGACTAGATATCTATATAGACTTCAAAAAGGGAAGTACCTTTAGTTTTTTTGATGAGAAGGAAGGCAAAGAATTTGTAGGGCTCAAAGCATATGATACACATAATAAGACATGGAAACATTTAAACTTTTTCGAGCATGAGTGCTATTTACATGCAAGAGTTCCAAGGGTAAAACTGGAGGGTGGAAGAGTAAAGCGGATTACTACACCATGGGAGGGTATAAGTAATGGATTTACACTTCTTTTTGAAGCATTTTTATTACAGCTATGTCAGGCAATGCCAGTAAATAAAGTAGCGACTATTACTAAAACAAGTGATGATAAATTATGGAGTATGCTGGAAAAGTACACAGACCAAACAAGAGAGTATGAAGATTTTAAGGAGATAATCTCTATAGGGTTGGATGAGACCAGTAGAGCCAAAGGACATGAGTATATTACACTCTTTGTAGACCTGCTGGAAAGAAGAACTATCTTTATCTCGGGAGGTAAGGACAATACCACTGTACAACGCTTTGCAGAGGACTTTGAATCACATAATGGTAATGTGAGAGAGATAGAGAATGTAAGTTGTGATATGTCTCCTGCATTCATAAAAGGGGTGAAAGAGTATTTGCCAAAAGCTCAGATAACCTTTGATAAGTTTCATATCTTGAAAATCATAAATGAAGCTGTTGATAAAGTGAGGAAACAAGAAGTATCAACCAATAAGCTACTTACAGGTACTAGATATATCTGGCTTAAAAATTACAATAATCTCACAGTAAAACAAAAAGAGACACTGGTTTCACTTACTATGCCAAACATGAATCTCAAAACAATGAGAGCCTACAATATAAGGCAAGCATTTCAAGAGATTTATCAGGCTTCCTCACTAGAAGAATTTACCACATACTTAAGAAAATGGTACTATTGGGCTACACACTCAAGACTAGAACCAATTATCAAGGCAGCCAAAACTATAAAGAGACATTGGGATGGTATTGTAAGGTGGTATGAAAGTAAAATCAACAATGGAATCCTGGAAGGACTAAATTCTGTTATTCAGGCTGCAAAGTCTAAAGCAAGAGGATATAGGACATTTAAGAATTATAAGATTATTGTCTATTTGCTCACTGGAAAGTTGGATTTCTCTCTTGTTAATCATAGATTTAAGGAAGTTTAGGTCATGATTTACCCACACTTTTTTAGAAGGAACCAAAAACAAGCTATGTCAGATACAAAATAACACCTTTCTTCCCATACAACTCCATTAAGTTAAAGATTTTATACTCGGAAATGGTAACTTTCTTAACTTAGATGGCAGTAACCCTTATATTAAATACTAACATATATGGTTTCTAATTTAACTAAAAAACTTCAAGCATTACAATAAAAATTAAACTCGCCGATATACAAATATTAGATAAAAGATTTTTTTTATCAAAATGAACTATAAAGGATAACTCAATGAAGTTTACAAAATTAAAACGTACAATAGCTTTTGTACTTTTTAGCGGCTTTTGCTCTTCTCTAATGGCTTCTGGAACTGTAGCAGGTACAGATGTAACCAATACTGCAACACTATCATTTGGAGATAATGCTGATACTTTAGAACAAGTACAATCAAATAGTGAAACATTTAAAGTGGATAAAAAGGTAGATATATCTGTAACAACTATAGATGTAACACCTATTGCCACCAAACCCAACGCAACTGGTGTTGTACTAACATACAAAGTAACTAACACAGGAAATAGTGTTCAAGATTTTGCATTAAATGCTTTAACTACTTCTACTAAAGCTTTTAATGATACTGTAACAGATACTTTCGACGCTACAAATGTTAAAGTTTATGTTGATGATGGTGATGGACAATTTGATCCTGCTAAAGATACACAAGAATATATAGATGAATTGGGTATTGATGAATCAAAATTTGTCTTTATCGTTTCAGATATTCCAGCAAACTTACAAAATGGTGCTGCATCTGTCTATGATTTACAGGCACAAGTTGCCCAAGGAGGAAGTCAAGGTGTACTTGGAGATATAATAGCCCAAGACAGTAGCAATGAAGCAGATAATAAATTAACAGTACAAATTGTATTTGCAGATAGTGCAGGTAGTGCAGATAGTGAACATGATGGTAAATTTAGTAGTGTAGATGCTTACAAAATTGTTATCGCAAATATGACAATAACAAAAACTTCTGTGGTTGTCGAAGACCCTGTAAATAATACAACCAATCCAAAAAGGATTCCTGGTGCAAAAGTACGTTATTGTTTTACAGTTGAAAACAGTGGTAATGCTGATGCAGCAGTTGCAAAAATTGGTGATACCGCTGATACAAGTATCTATGATATTACAAATATGACTAACAATGATATTCGTATATATAATGGTGCAGATGCATTTGACTGTAGTAATGTAACTGGATTAACAACACAAGCCAATCCGGATAATAGTGGTTCTGTTGATACAAATAATGGAAAGATTGTAATTGATTTAGGTGGAGTTCCTGCAGGAAAGAAAAAAAGTGCATATTATGAAGTAATCCTTCGATAATTTTAGTATGCCTATTGGCATACTATTTGCTTAAAACTTATGTAAATTTAGGAGATGAATTTGCATAAGTTATTATTTATTTTATTTTTTATTCATATCTCTATATATGCTAAAGGTACCACTGCTGGTACGCTCATCCAAAATGTTGCTACCCTTGACTTTGAGCTTGATGATAAAAAATCACATGTCCAAAGCAATATTGTTAGTGATGTAGTTGCACAACTTTTAGATTTAAGCCTTGATTCTATTTCTCTCTCTCCTTTACAAATTACAAATAAAAATAATGTACCTATTTTAAAATTTAAACTAACTAATACTGGAAATGGTAATGATAAGTTTAAAATTGAATTTAGAACAACACAAAAATCTGATTTCAATATGGAAAATATACAAATAGCTATAGATAAAAATTATAATCAAAAATATGACCAAAATGATCAGATTTCTGATCAGATTTTACTAAAAGAAGATGAAGAGATTGTCATATTTGTTATAGCTAATTTTTCTGATATTCCAAAAAATATAAACCATTCTTTACAAAGTATTATAGAATTAAAAGCTTCTTCACTTATTGGTGGTTCTGGTATCAGAGGGAAAATATATCCTAAAAAAGGGGTAGGAGGTGTTGATGCCATCGATGGAGATCAAGGTGCTATAGACACAGCAAAAGGTATCTGGGAATATATCAATAAACAGCAATTAATAATAACGCAAACAGCAACAATAGAAGATCCATATGGTACTCACGAACCTATAAAAGATGCCATTATTAATTATGATATTAAAATTCATTCAATTGCAAATAAAAAAATACATAACATACACTTTAAAAATCCTATTCCCAAACATACTACTTATGTAAAATGCTCTATATTTTATGAAAACAGACCTCTTTCAGATAGTTCAGATGAAGATTTTGGAGAATTTAATACTAAAGATAATTTAATAAAAGTCGATATAAATCATATACATCCAAATCAAACAAAACATATAAACTTTAAAGTAAAAATAAAATAAAGGAAAGACCATGAATAAAAAAACTACTGTCTTATTTTCAATTGCTACGCTCTTTGCTACATCTATATATGCACTAAGTGGAAAAGTTTCACTTACTTCACATTCGTACAAAGAGATCGTTGTTAAAGACAAATCTGGACATCAGCAACATAAATTGATAGATACAAAAAAAGTTTTACCAGGTGATATAGTTGTATATCATAATGTTATTGACAATGGTACAAATAAATCCATCAAACATATGGTAATAAATAACCCTATACCTAAAGAGATGGCTTATATTTCTCAAAGTGCAAAATGTAAAACACCATGTAAAATACTTTTTTCTGCTGATAATGGTAAACATTTTAATACACCTGAAAATCTTACAATTCTCACAAATGGTGTTTCACATATTGCTAAACCAAGTGAATATACTAATGTACGCTGGATATTAAATAAACCTTTAGCAAAACATCAAAAAACTTTAGTAAATTACAAAGCAAAATTACGTTAACTATTATAAGAACAGTGTTAAAAAATTTATGCATATAAAAATAATTTTTGCAACACTGTTGCTACTAATAAGTAATATATCATTATATGCAGCAAATAAGCCTAAAAGTATTTTCAATAGAACTAGTATATACTATACAAATACTTATGATAAGATACAGCATATTTACAGCAATTATATTATAACTTCTATCAACAATGATCACAAAAACAGACTAATATTTTATCATCAAGACAAACGTGGCAAAACAACAAAAGTTATAAATGGTATTTCATACAAATTATCTCCAGCAAATTCTTTTTTCCCTGATGAAAAAGTATTTATCGAGTTTCACCCACTACAAAATAATAATAAATTAAATATTTCTCATGTATCCGTTGCTTCAACAAAAGATCAAGAATATTCTTCATTTACAAAGCTCGATAATGATAAAAATGCATATCTAGCAATAATACAATTTTCATCTCATCCCAAAGATTCTATTTTAAACAACGGAAAACTTTTTGTCAGTAATGATGAGGTACTTACATTAAATGTTAGTAATTTTAAAAGAAGCAGAACAACATTAACAAAAACTATCAACATCAAAAATAAAAAAGAAAATAAACGATCAATTTCAACAAATAAAGTATGGCTTATACAAAATCAAAAGTCTTTTGAAATAAACACAGGAGAAGTCAAAAAAGCACAAGTAACTATCGAAAATAGATCAAACAAAAAATTAGATAATATAACACTAAAATTACATTTACCAAAAGAGTTACAACTTATATCATACCCACCAACCCAAAATAAAGATGAAAGATTTCACAAGGCAAATCAAAAAGGCTATTACTATATTAAAATCAAATCTTTAGCAAAAGGTGAAATTAAAAAAATTCCCTATTACTTTAGCTCAAATATTTCTTTTAGGAACAAAGCAAAAGGTATGTTAACATTATTTAATAACAAAAAAAATATTTCAAACCCTATTCCCCTAAACTTTACATTTAAAAAAGATACAAGTATCAATACCCAAAAAGCTACAATTATTGGACATATTGAGGGGATACATATACCTGAAAAACATTCTATTTCAATATATCTTTCCAATGGTCAGGTAAGTCGGACAGATGAAAATGGAAGATTTCATTTTAGCAATGTTCCAATAGGTACACAGGTTGTACAAATTGACGAAGATTCCATTCCAAAAACATATAGCTTAACAAGCTGTAAACAAAATGTTTCTAATATAAATGAAAATAATTCTATATTTGTAATACTTAAACCACAAATGTCAAAACAAATAAAATTTTGTCTAAAATATAAAAAAAATACTATAAAAAATCATAGTGTTAAAAGTAAACAAAAACAAATGCCTACAAAAAATGGTATGCCTAATTATAGTATTTCAAATCTCTCAAACTATAAAAATAAAACATATCGTTGGCTATGGCCCCAAAAAGATGGTTTTGTTCCTGCAATCAGCTCAATAAAAATAGCACTTTTATCTCCAAAAGAGCAAACAGTAAAACTATTTTTAAATAACAAAAAAGTAGATCTTTTAAATTTTGATGGCACAATCTCTAGCCCAAAATATACAAATAAAATCACAAAATATATAGGTGTTGATATTCTTAAAGGTGACAACTATTTACAAGCAAAATTTTATAACAAACAAGGAATTTTACAACATATCCTAAATAGAAAAGTACACTTCTCTTCAGATCCTTACACAGTAAAATTTTTACCTAAAAAATCATATTTGATTGCAGATGGGCAGAACAAACCTAAAATTACATTGCAACTTTTTGATCAGTATGGATACTATGTTAGAAAATCTATGCAAGGTAAATTTAAAATAGATACTCCTTATCAGGTATTTCATGAAAAAAAGAGTCATTACATAAAAGAGAGAGATGAAAACTATATTGTTGAAGATAATGGTATTGTACATATATATCTTGAGCCAACTACACTAGCAAATGATGTCAAATTACATATGCAACTACAAAAAGATGAACAAATTATTACTGTACCTTTACACGCAAAAATGAGAAAATGGCTTTTAGTAGGCTTTACTGAAGGTACTATAGCATACCACAGAATAAAAGAAAAACTTAAAACAGATCAATCTAATAATAAAATTATCACAAAAGGACAAATAGCTTTTTTTGCAAAAGGTACTATTTCAGGAAATACTTTACTAACAATTGCATATGATACTGGTAAACAAAAAGATATTGAACTTTTTGAGAAGATAAAGCCAGATCAACAATATACGATTTATCAAGATAACAGTACACAAAACAATGAAACACCTAGCAGTAAAAAACTTTATATTAAACTAGAAAACAGTACTTACAAAGCAATTTTTGGTGATATAAATACTGGATTAGACACAGTTGAATTATCACATTATGATCGAAAGATAAATGGTTTTAAAGCAATATACCAACATAAAAATATCAAAGCAACACTTTTTATCAGTGATAATGCCACAAAATCAATCAAAGATGAGATAAGAGCAGATGGTACAAATGGTGTATTTAATCTAACACATAAAAATATCGTAGAAAACTCAGAGAAGATATATATTGTTACACGTCAAAGATATCATAAACAAAAAGTTATTAGAAGAACTCAGCTTCGTCCTTTACTTGATTATTCTTTGGATTATAATCAAGGTCAAATCTATTTAAAAAACCCAGTATTTTCAACTTCAGAAAACGAAAATCCAAATTATATTGAAATTAACTATGAAATAAATTCAGAAAAAAAAGATACTTTGCTTGTAGGAGGGAGAGTATCTCTTGAAAGTTTTGATAAAAAATATGGAGGTGGTATCACTTCTATAAAAGAAGCTGATAGTTCTTTAAATGGGATTGATATTCACACCAATATAACAAAAGATTTAACTATTTCTGGTGAAATAGCACATACAAAAAAACATAATACAAATGAAGCAAATGCCTATATGTTTGAAGCAGAATATCACCACAAGACATTAACATTTAGAAGTTATTTTCATAGGAATGATGCTTCCTTTGGTCTTGATGGACAACAGAGCAAATTTCCTACAAATACACAAAGATTTGGTTTAGAAAGTAAATATAAATATGCACAAAACTATACTATAGAAATAAATAGCTATATCCAGCAACTACTATCACATAGTAATAACAAACGAATACTATTTGAAATAAAAAATCATTACCGTAATAATATCATGCAAAATTATTTTGGATATCGATATATTTTAGAAGAATACGGTGCTACAAATATGATTTTGACTGGAATCACAAAAAGCTTTTTAAGCAATAAATTAAGACTTAATCTTTCACATGAGCAAGTTCTAGGAGATACAAAAAGTAGTAAATACCATACAAAAACAATTTTAGATACAACTTATTCTATAAGCTCTTTTACAGATCTTTTTTTTCGTACAGAAGTAAGTTCATACACAAAATCTAACTATCTCTTTCAAAGTGGTTTGACTCATAAACCATGGAAAGAAGCTGATATAAAACTAAGTTTAAAATCATCTCAACAAGAAAACCTTGCATCTTTATATGGCAATTATTTATTTTCACAAGGATATAGAATCAATGATAATCTTTATATAAATGGAAGTATTGAAAAGAATAGTAAATTTTCTGGTAATGATGATTTACAAGAAGACTATACAACATACAATGGATCGCTTAACTATCATAAAAATAATTGGGATATATCAACAAAATTTTCATACAAAGATTCAAATCAAAGTAGATTAAATACTGATTTTGGTATTTATAAAGAAAATCCACAAAAAAATTTAGGATTACTTTTTGGTATTTCATCACAAGAAGTATTTTCATCAATAAAAAATAAAAAATTATCTTGCAACTTTTCACTTGCCTATCGAAAGAAGAAACTTACACTTCTAAATAAAAGTGAATATCTTATTAGAAAAAATTCTGCCCAAAATATAAAACAATTAAGCAACAATACATTATTTTTATATAATTCATCCCAAAAATCAGACTTTACCTTTCATTATGCAATTCAATTTACACGTAACAATTTACAAGATTATATTTATGATACATGTATCAACACATTTGGAACAGATATTAACTATAAGCTTACAAACAAAAGTGACATAGGTATAAATACAGCATTACAATACTATTTGGATCGACATACACACAATTACCTCACAGGAATATACATGGGATATAATTTATTTAAAAATTATTGGTTAAGTATAGGATATAACTTTCAAGGATATTCAGATAATGATGCTCTACCTGATACATTACCAGGTGTTTATTTGAAAATGCGTTATAAATTTGATCAAAACTCACTTCATGAGATTATCAAATCAAAATTTTAAATATTTTTTGTAATATTTCAAAACATATATTTTGAAAAAATCATAATTCTCAAGCTCCTTATATTCATAACTATGATAAAGTAAAAAAAAGCTTTAGGAGTTTTTGTTATGGATAAAAAAGAGTACAAAAAAGAGCTTTATCATTTACAA
>JALSQA010000296.1 GCA_026985685.1 Campylobacterales bacterium
TTCAAAATCCGAGTGATATTGATATAGAAAAAATCAAAGATACATTTCAAGGTCAAATCAAACCTGGTATTTTGGATAAAATACAAAATGAAATTTCAAAAGATGATTCCTTAAAAGATATACATGACAAACTTCAAGCCATAAAAGTACAAAAACAGATAGAAAAAGAAAAATATAATCCTTCTAAAAGAGTTAATTTAAAAGATATATTTTCTTCACAAACACTATACACAATCGAAGATTCACAAGTGATTGGTTTTACATTTAATGCAGAGGCAACATCTGTTGTCAATGATAATAATGAAAAATTTTCACTAAATATTGAGGGAAATACTATTTCAAGAGGAAGTGATAAAAGAGATCTTTTGATATATAAAACCCAAACTTCTGATTACTATGAGTTTGCTACTCCAAATGGTGAAACTATACGTTTTTTCAAAGATGAAAGTAGTGCTAAAGCATTTTTAGAGGAAATGGACACAAAAGACAATGTAGGTGGCGTGAATAATATACCTTCAAGTGAACAAACAACAAATTCACAAGCTCAAAATAGTGCTGAGAGTGAATATAACAGTGGCATGAGTGGAGTAGGAGGAAATGTTAATTTTAGTGGAAAATAAAATATAAAATCAGCTAATTAGCCTGTAAGATAAGTTTGCACCTATCTTGCAGGATGTAATGGTAAATCACAACGTAAATCAAGATTGTTTAGTGAGATTTTATCCTCTTTTGTATAAGCACGAATATGATTTGTCTTATCATCAAAAAATATTTTAATTCTAACACTACCTTCTTGGGTAGAAGGGCAGTAGTTTATTTGGTAGAAACTACTGTTGTATAAAATATTATTGTAAGCATCGGTAAAAGCACTTTGGATATTATCCTGTGAAGCTTCAAAGTGATGAGCTTTTGTACTTATTTCTATGAGTGTTTTATTGTCCGCATCGCCTATACCTATAGTGTAGTATTGGATATTATCTTTAAGTGATTTTAGCATATCTTTTTTACTGATAATATCTGCTAAATCACGACCATCGGTAAAAACAACAACAGAACCCATTTCAAAGCTACTTTTATTCTGACAATCAATCCAGTCGCAAATCTTTTCACCACTTTGTTTTACTGCCCCATAAAGATTTGTTGAGTTTTCATAACCTTGTAAATATTGTTGAATAAATTGAGGATTATTAAGTTGTTTGATACTGTTTTTTAAAAGTGTTGCATTGCCTGTTGGAAATTCTGTTTGTTTGCTAAGTGGCATGATCTCTTTTTTTGCATTAAAGTAGTAAATCGCCATTTGAAAATTGCTGTTAGCATCTCCTACTATATTATCTATAAATTGCATAGTTGAGTTGATAAGCTGTCTGCAGGTACTACCTGGAGTAGAACATCCTTCTGAAATAATTGATCCAGATAGATCAAGTAAAAGTAAAATTTCACTATTGACTTCATTATTACTTTTTAGGATTGAAATTTTACTCTCTTCTTTGTGTTTATTATTTTCTATTAGTGAATAATTGCTTGCAATTTCGAGCTGATCATCACTAGCATAAATATCTGGTTTATGTATAGTTTTTATTATTGTCTGATAATATCCACTATTTTGAGTATTTGTAGAGACAAAATGACTTTTTTTGACAGTGATAAATTCTAAATCACCACTGGCTTTTTTGCCAAATGTTGTAACTGAATTGTCTTTTGAACCCACTCTTCCACATCCTGATAGAAGTATAAAAAATATTAAAATACCAATAGATTTGTACATACTATTTCCTTCTTTCATGGTTTACGCAGTACCTGTATGTCTGCTTCTGATTTTTTCTTTTCAAAATAGCCGATTAAATTTGCCTGTTCTTGATCTTTCATCAATTTTAAAAAAATATTTTTTTTCACACTTTCATACGGTGCAACAATTGGTTTGCCTTTGCTTTGAACAAAAAACATCGCTGCACTATTGCCAAGATTTACTATAGGTGTAAAAGACTTAGTTGGTGTTTGTAGTAAAAGTTGTATTAGCTGAGGGTTTGTTTTTCTTGGATCTAAAGTCCGTGGTGTAATTTTTACCTGAGGGATTACAAGCATTGGCTGCATTTTAATAGCTTGTAGTGCTTTTGGATTTTTGGATGCATACTCTTGGATTTTGATTTTCCCTGGAATTGTAAACTCTTTTTTGTGTTCTTGATAGAATTGTTTTAATTTAGCTTCATCTGGCTTTTTCATTTTGCCTGCTAGTATTTTTTGA
>JALSQA010000297.1 GCA_026985685.1 Campylobacterales bacterium
CATTTACATGCATAGCATGAGTATCAACTACATCAGCACTTCGATAAAATACTAATTGTTGATCTTTTGTTTTATCAGAGATAAATTTAACATTTGTAAGTTTAAGACCTGCATCATCTTTGATAGAAATACCACCACCTTTGATATAACCTGTATAGTTGATGATAGTTGGTTGTGTAGCATTGCTATCATCTGTCACGATAGTGTTGTGATCATTACCAAACTCCATACCTGCTGAATCATGGTTGTTTGCATTGTCAACAAGAACTTGTTTAACTAAAACATTTTTGATAGTTCCTCTATATCCAAGGTCAGTATCTACTGAATCATCTTTTGCATTGTAGATATAAAGACCAGTGATATTTACAGTTCCACCCCAGATTTCAACACCATCATCAGAACCACCAACAATTGCTACATTTTTGATAGTAGTTCCGCTACCTACACCACCAAGTGAAAGACCATTAAGTTCTTTATCTTTTTCTACCTCAAAACCAGAGTGTTTGATAAGAACATATTCAAGATCTCCAGAAGATTCACTATCATGAGCATGACTAGAGCCACCAAATGATACTGATGTATCTGCTTCATATTTATTTACACCATAGTGTGTATATGCATTACCAGTAAGGATAAGACCACCCCATTCTCCAACTTTATTTGCTGATGATTGTCCATCTGCATCTTTTTTAGATGTGAAAATGATTGGTTTAGCTTTTGTACCTTTTGCGATGATTTTAGCACCTGGTTCAACGATTAAATAAGACTTAGGTGTTTTACCTGCAACAGTTGTACCTGGTTGAACAGTCAATGTCACACCACTTTTAACATTTACTTTACCATCAAGGTACCAAGTTTTATCAGCAGTCAATGTTTTGTTTGCTGTGATCGCACCGCTAAGTGTTGTACCTGTTTGAGTTCCTTGCGTACCACCTGTTGTAGTACCTGAAGTATCTGTGCTATCAGAACCTCCACCACATCCAGAGAAAGTAAATGTTGCAACAGCCATAACCGAGAGTAATACTTTTGAGTATTTCATGTTTTTGTATCCTTTTTGTTTTTTGATTACAGCGATAACTTTATCAAACAAAGGTTACAGCAAAATAACAAAGTGGTTACAAAATGGTTACATCGTTGTAGTTATTTTGTTATCAATTAATTTTATAATTCAACACTTAATAAATCAAAAAAGGTGTTTCAATGTTTAAAGAAAAATTTTTCAAAGATGAATTACTATTTATCCTCTCTATCTGTATAAGTAGCTATATGATCTATCTATTGATTTCTAACCATAAATTTTTAACCAATGTTACACATCTAATAAAAGGATAAGCTCATGTCTATTTGGAATGTATTTTTACTTATATATATATTGATCAATGTTGCAACAGGATTATTACTTCTGAGTGGCTCACTTATCGAAATAAAAAAACAAAAAGGATAACAGCATGATCAATGTCCAACAAACCATCACAACTAAATTTCCAGCTATCAATAAACTTCCACCACTTGTAACAACACCTCTGTTTGGTGCTATTAAAAAAGTTATACATGAAAATGATATAAACTTTTTTTTAGAACAAAACAGACATTTAGGTGCTTTTGACTTCATAGAGAATGTATTAGAGTATTTTCATTTTTCATACAAAACATCTCAAAACCAAATAGAAAATATTCCAAAAACCGGTCGTGTAGTCATCATAGCAAACCATCCATTAGGAGCTTTGGATGCACTCTCTTTGATAGATATGATCAAAAATGTCAGAACAGATATCAAAGTAGTAGCAAACAATATGCTAAGCTCCATTGAACAGCTCAAACCACTGCTGATAGAAGTAGATGCCTTTGGTGGAAAGATTCCTAAAAAATCTGCCCAAAAGGTATATGAATCACTTGAAAAAGAAGAAGCAGTGATAATATTTCCATCTGGTGAAGTTTCCCGTATACGACCAAATGGTATCAAAGATATAAAATGGCACAAAGGATTTTTACGATTTGCAACCAAAGCACAAGCCCCAATCTTACCTATATATATAAAAGCAAAAAATTCAGCACTATTTTATACTATATCTTCTATCAACAAAACACTTTCAGCATCACTGCTACCACATGAGATGTTTCACCAAAAAAATAAAACTTTAGAGTTTAAAATCGGTGAACTTATCCCTTACAACAGTTTTGCAAATACTTTAGCCGATACAAATGCTCAAATCAAACTTTTTCGTAAACATCTCTATCGAATAGCTAAAAATAAAAAACCTATCTTTACTACACAAACCTGCATAGCCCACCCAGAAGAGAGACAATTACTAAAAGAAGAGTTAAAAAAAGCACAACTTTTAGGCAAAACAAATGATGGTAAACGCATCTATCTTTATGAACATGAGAGTGAATCATTTCTCATGCGAGAAATCGGAAGACTCAGAGAGCTGACATTTCGCAAAGTTGAAGAGGGAACAGGCAATAAAAGAGATCTGGATGAATATGACAACTACTATAAACATATCATTCTATGGGATGAAGAAGCACTGGAAATTGTTGGGAGCTACCGCATAGCTGAGAGTAATTTCGTCCATAAACATTATGGATCTGAAGGGTTTTACAGCAACTCTCTTTTTAATTTTGAACCACAGTTTGAGAGATACTTACAAAACTCTATAGAATTGGGAAGAAGTTTTGTCCAGCCAAAATACTGGGGAAGTCGTGCACTTGATTATCTTTGGCAAGGTATCGGAGCATATCTATATAAAAATCCTCATATCAAATATATGTTTGGTCCTGTTAGTCTAAGCTCAGCACTGCCAAAAGATGCTCAAAACCTTATAATATACTATTATGACCTCTATTATGGCAGGTTTTCACAGTATCTAAAACCTACTAAACCTTTTATACTAAACAGCCAGGAACGTCAAGAGTTACGCAATATCTTTGATGGTGAAGATATCAAAAAAGATTTTTTAACACTAAAAGCACAACTCAAATGTTATGGCGTAACAATTCCTACTCTCTATAAACAGTACACAGATCTATGTGAAGAAGACGGGATATCATTCATGGGATTTAATATAGACCATGCATTTAACGACTGCATAGATAGTTTTATACTCGTGGAGATCGACAAGATCAAAGCTAAAAAGAAAGAAAGATATATCAGATAAAAAGGAAAGATGGAATGCCTTATGAAATATAGATCAATATTTATTTCAGATATACACCTTGGAACAAAGTTCTCCAAGGCAGATGCGTTTCTTGATTTTATGAGAAACAATGAATCCCAAAACCTATATCTCGTCGGTGATATCATCGACGGATGGGCTATCAAACGAAGGATAAAATGGACACAATCACACTCAGATGTAATACAAAAGCTCCTTAGAAAAGCACGAAAAGGGACAAATGTATACTACATCACTGGAAATCATGATGAATTTTTACGCTCTTTTTTACCACTGGTGATGGGTGATCGTATCTTTTTGCAAAATGAAGCTAACTATACTGATCTAAGTGGCAAACGCTACTTCATCACGCATGGCGACTTTTTCGATGCAATTACCATGACCAAAAAGTGGCTTGCTGTTTTGGGTGACTATGGTTATGACTTGCTTTTACACCTCAACGAACCGATACAAAAAGTAAGAAAGTGGCTGGGCATTCGTCGATACTGGTCACTTTCTAAATATGTCAAAGATAACATCAAAAGTTCAGTTAGCTTCATAACAGATTTTGAAACGATTCTAGCAAACTATGCCAGACAAAAAAAGTACGACGGTATCATCTGCGGACATATACATAAAGCCGAGATCAAAGATATAAATGATATCCAATACCTCAACTGCGGTGACTGGGTAGAGAGCTGCACAGCAGTAGTAGAGACACTTGAAGGTGAATGGAAAATTATAGAATGGATTTCACATGAAGATTAGTTTAGCACTCTCAGGCGGTGCGGCAAGAGGAGCTTTTCACCTAGGTGTACTGCACGCACTTGAAGAAAACATGATAGAACCTATTGCTATTTCTGGAAGCAGCATCGGAGCGATCATCGCCACAAGTTATGCAGCAGGTGTCTCACCACTCGATCAACTCGATATCTTTAAATCAAAGGCTTTCAAAAAAGCTTTTAAGTTTAACTTTTTCAAACAAGGCATACTGCAAATAGACAGACAGCAGAAAATCCTAAAAGAGCTTGTCCCAATCGATGATATCTCTGAGACAAATATCACACTCAATATCACAACTATTGATCTTAATAGTGGCAATATTATCCGTTTTGAAAAAGGAGATGCAGTCACTCTCTGTATAGCTTCAGCATCAGTAGCACCACTATTTCATCCAATCTCTTATGGAGAGTATCAATTGGTAGATGGGGGAATTATGGATAATTTGCCAGTAGAACCATTAAAAAAAGCTGGATTTCCTATCTTTGGTGTTGATCTTCACCCTGATCAAAAAGGATTCAAAAATACAATTGGAGGTATTGTCAAAAGAACGATATTTCTCATGTGGAGAGCCTCAGTACAAGCACAAAAGAAAGAATGTGATCTTTATATCACACATCCAGACCTCAGTAAATACTCTCTTTTTAGATTTAATAATCTCCAGGAGATGTTTGATTTAGGTTATGAAAGAGCATTACTGCTGACAGACTATTGATATACATGTTATCGTTTTGCAATCAAATATATGTATAATAAAGTTGTTTTCTTAAGGATGTAAATTGATGAAAAAATCATTTAAAAAGTTAAAAAAGAGTTTTAAAAGAGAGATAGCAGAAGCAAAACACTCAGGCATTGAGTCAATTCTCCTCTCCCCTGATATCGATGAACCGATATTTTTGGATGTTAGTCAAGATGATGAAAGCCTATCTGAAATAGCTACACTAAATGGATGGCAAGATCAATTTCTGGTGATTGATTTCAAACGTGGCATGGAAAAAGTTTTAAAATGCGATACATTGAAAATCGCATCTTGAAAAATAATCTGCGTCTAAAATTCATACTATAACAAATCATGTATGATAAGCGTATCTGTTTAGTCACCGATACCCTCTGCGATGCCAACGGTGTATCAAGATTTATCCAGGATATCGCGACATGTGCACAGAACATGAAACGGGACTTTTTGGCTATCTGTGCCACAAAAAAACCCTACTGTAAAAAACTTCCCAATATAAAAATCATCAAACCAAGACTTGCTTTTCGTATGCCCTATTATCCCCAGCTCGATCTTGTAATCCCTCCTCTTTTGAAACTATATCACGAGATAAAAAGGTTCGACCCAGACATCATACACATCGCTACTCCGGGATTGACAGGATGGATGGCTCTTTTTATAGCAAAAAAGTTAAAGATACCCATCACAGGTACATATCATACCGATTTTCCTGCATATATGCTATCCAACACAAAAAGCCACTTTGTTGCAAACAAGACCAGATGGTTCATGAAACAGTTTTACAGACCTTTTAGTGGTATATTTATCCGTTCACAACTATACAAAAATATTGTCAAAGAGGAATTGGGGTTTGAAGATAACACTATATTTGCGATACCACCCGGTATAGATACTGCAAAATTTGATAAAAAATTTAAAAACAAAACATACTGGCATCAGCATAAAATTCCCAAACATGCTAAAATCCTACTTTATGTCGGACGTATCAGCATAGAAAAAAATATTCCATTTCTAATCGATCTTTTTTCAGATATACAGAATGATCCATCTTTTGAGAGTAAAGATATTCATTTGGTATTGGTAGGTAGTGGTCGTCTCACAAGAGAGATAGAAAAACGAAATATCCCAAACCTTCATCTTTTAGGACATAAAAGTGGATTTGAACTATCCACTATCTATGCCAGTAGTGATATATTTATATTTCCATCCACCACAGATACACTTGGTCAAGTTGTCATAGAAGCTATGGCAAGTGGATTGGCGGTGATTACCAGCGATCAAGGTGGTCCAAAAACGATTATAGGTCAAAACGGTTGTGTCGGTTATGCACTAAATATCTCAGAATCGATTATCTGGAAAATGTACCTGCATAAACTATTATTTGACAAAAAAGAACTCATAAAAATACAAAAATGTGCATACAACAAAGCAAAAAATATGCGTATCGAAGATAGTTTTGCCTTCTTTTGGAACAAAAGCGTCACACTACTACAACACAAGGACAATCATGGCTAAAAAAGTATATGTCATAGACACCAATATCATCTTAAATGACCTGCATAACATCTACAAACTCTCTCAGGATGGTGAAAATATCATCGTCATTCCTGAAACTGTGCTAATAGAACTCGAAGATAAGAAAAAAGAGATGGGTGAGATCGGCTATCAGGCAAGAGAGTTTGCAAGGCTTCTCTCCAAAGCGAAAGTTAAAGAGGCTGATCATAATGAAGGCTTTAAAGTAGCCAAACTCTACATAGGCTCACTCAATATCCATATCATGTCAATGGAGCGGTATCAAAGCGATATAGACCAGTCACACATCAGTGAAAGCAACGACAAACGCATCATAGAAATCGCAGAACTGGCACAAAAACACTACAAGGGCATGAAAATCATATTTATATCTCTCGATGTCTATGCCAGAACATTCGCCATCCTCAAAAACATCAAAACAGAAACCCTCAGGGATGACAAAGATGAAGTACCGGAATTTGGCACGATCAAGACCATCACCGTAAGTGACGAGATGGGCAAAAAACTGAAAAACCTCCCCATCGCAGCAGTAGATCCCGACTACCAAGCAGGAGATTTTTCATATCAATTCATACATGAAAATGGAAAAAGTGACTTTGGAATCGTCTATAACGGCTACATAGACCTCCTCAAAGAGAATGAGTTCAAAGGGATCAAAATCAAACCAGTCAATCTCGAACAAAAATTCTATATGAAAGCAATCCTCTCAAACTACTATGATCTCATCGTCGTCGATGCCAAAGCAGGTACCGGTAAAACACTTCTCGCTTTCGCATGTGCTATGAGACTCATCGAAAAGAGACATTTTGACAAAATCATCTATGTCCGAAACTCCATAGAGAGCCTCGATAAAGGTGCTGATGTAGGCTATCTAGCAGGAAATGACGAAAAATTCCGTGTCTATAATATGGCACTTAACGACACACTCGAACACATCGCTAAAAAGATGCTCAAAAAATCCGAAAGCACAGACAATATCAACGCAGTAGAGACTAAAATTCTAGAGCTAATTGCCAAATATCGCATAGATAAATTATGGCCTGGAGAAGCCAGAGGCAGAACGCTCAGTGATGCTATCGTCATCCTCGATGAGTGGCAAAACAGCTCCGCTAAAACAACACAACTCATACTCTCAAGACTCGACAACAGCTGCACCGCCATCGTCATAGGATCCAACCGACAAATAGACAACTTCTACCTCAACAAATACAACAACGGACTCACAGCCCTTTTGAAAGAGACACAAAAAGAGCATGACGAGATCAACATGTTCGCCATAGAGCTCAAAAAAGCGGTCAGGGGCAGATATGCCGAATTTAGCGAGAGGGTTTTTGGGTAGAAACCCTCTTTATAGCAGCACTCAACACTCCATCTCTCACTCTATCGTTATAGTCTCTTTTAACTCTTCGTTGTCAGGGTTTTTGACCACAAACTCTATCTCTCCAGGCTCAAAA
>JALSQA010000298.1 GCA_026985685.1 Campylobacterales bacterium
TTGATATATTGATTTATATTTTTAAAAAAGTTACAAGAAACTAAAAGGAGAAATATTATCATGAAAAAATATTTAATTTTACAAGTTCTATTATTTAGTATCGCAACAAATATTGGTGCCAGTGTTGATTTAACACCTGTTATCTATGTAAATACTAAGATTTCCAATATTGATCAATATCCTGATAAGGTGATTCTTGAATGCGATTTTTCAACTTACCCAGCATTTGAATATTATGATATGCATTGTTCAAAACTGCAAAATAATAAACTCATAAAAGGATATAAACCCGAATACAGCCACAAAGCAATACTTGCGATATCTAAATCTTTATATGAAAAAAACGATATAGCGAAAACTTTAAGTAACTACAAATTTGAAAGAGAAAATTATCAAGACCCTGTAGTATCAAAATCTTTTACTTTGACCTCTATGATCTCATACTATGCTGATCATAACACCACAAAAAGATACACAGAATCAAACGAAACACGCATCTACAGTATCACTTCAGTAACCGACAACAACATCACACTCAAGCTTGACAAACGCATCATTAACTTCGAAGATGGCACACAAAAGAGGATCACTTACAAAGGAGCAGAAAAATGAAAAAAATAGTTTTAAGTATATTTGGGCTATTCATCATGATATCTGTAGTTGGCTGTAATGGCAATGACAATAGTGAGAGTAACAAAAGTGATCAAAACCACACCTACCCAGCCCTCACCGACAGTAAAAAAACAATCACCCTGCCGATGGTCAAAGAGAGTGATTTTGATGGTCATCAAAACTGAAATGTTTTATTGCTATCAGTGCAGGTGTTTCCAAAAACACTCACAGCCCTTTTAAAAGAGACAAAAAGAGCATGACTATATCAATATGTTCGTCATAGAGTTCAAAAAAGCCCTCAGGGATAGATATGCCAAATTTATAAAGAGAATTTTTGGGTAAAAACCCTCTTTATAGTAGCACTCAACACTCCATCTCTCACTCTATCGTTATAGTCTCTTTTAACTCTTCGTTGTCAGGGTTTTTGACCACAAACTCTATCTCTCCAGGCTCAAAATCATTTGTTATGTTGTATTCATCTCTTATTGAAAAATAAGTTATACCATTAAAATTCATATCATTAAAATACGATTCTCCTACCTCCTTTTTATATGCAGTAAGCTCTATCTTATTATCTGTTTTATTTGATTTAAAGCCTTGAAAAACATAATAAAAATCTATGTATTCTCTTTCATCCTCCCAACATCCATAAAGTTTGATATTTATATCACTGTTTTTTTGCACATGACTTGGTATAAGAATATAATTTGGGGTATGTTTTCTACCAATACGACGACATTGTTTTGGAGTTGGCATTGAGTCAGGACCAGGTACCATATCATCTGGAACTTTATCTACCCATATGCCATCTATCTTGAGTATCTCTATTCTCTTTTTATTGTCGTTACAGGCAGTGGTAAATACCACTGCCAATATGAGAACTGCTATTGTTAAAAGTTTGCTATACTTCTTCATCTCTCATCTCCTTACTGGTTTGTAATGTAGGCTATGGTTTTGTTTAAAAATATTTCGACTTCTGTTAAATTCCCGGATTTTGCGTCAGAGAGCCTTTCTTTCAGAAGCTTTGATATCGGGACATCTGAGATTTTTTTCATATTCAGGTCAATATGTTTTACTTTAGATACCCTGGATACCCCCCCATTTTTCCTCCCTCAGCTATAGTGTATTCAGCACCTGCCGAGCCTGCAAGCAAATATGATGATA
>JALSQA010000299.1 GCA_026985685.1 Campylobacterales bacterium
AAAGAGGCTCCTATCGAGGGATTGGATAGTGAACGTTATCATCTTACTGAAATTGAAGCTTTGTTTGATGATATTCAAAATAACGAATACTTTAATGACAAAGATCAAAACCTTGCGACAATTACTTTAGATATATTGCTTAGTGATGCTTTTTTAGGACTTTCACATGATTTGTATGAAGGGTTGGTTGATCCTCGAAAATTTCAGGCAGTTTTAAAAGCAAAAGGTGAGAAAAAAGATATCAAATATACTTGGGATATACCTATCCCTCCCCTTGATAGTGAAGCTTTATTAAAAAAAGTGAAGCATACGGGTGATCTAAAAGAGACACTATCCTCTCTTGTTACACAAAATATTATCTATACTCAATTACTTGAGGCTTATAAACATTATCAAGACATTGTTGAACAAGGTGGCTTTACCAAAGTACCAAATCAAAATTTAAAAGTTGGTTCTCGGGGTAAAGGTGTATTGAAACTCGCTAAACGTCTTTATGAGAGTGGAGATTTAGATTTTTATGATGAATCTTACAAATATTTTGATGGAATTTTAAAAGATGCATTAAAACATTTTCAAAGACGTATGGGGCTATGGACTACTGGTAGCCTAAATCAAAGTACACTAAGAGCATTAAATGTTCCTGCAACTAAACGTTTAAAAATTGTCAAGTTAAATCTTGAACGTGCACGTTGGGAGAGGGCTTCTATGCGTGAAGCACATATTTTTGTCAATATACCTGCTTTTATGATGTACTTTTTGGATGGTGATTCAAAAATGCTTCAAATGCGTGTGGTAGTAGGAAGGATCAAAAACCCTACACCTATATTTTCTGCAAAGATGTCATATGTCGTGTTAAATCCTACATGGAGTGTTCCTGAGTCTATTATATTAAAAGAGATGTTACATAAACTTCAAGATGATCCTGACTATTTATCACAAAGGCATTTTAAAGCTTATGATGGCTGGGGTAAAAATAGAAAAGAGATTGATCCTTTTGATATTGATTGGTATCAGTATGATGAAAATAGCAAACTTCCTTTTAATTTTGTCAGGGATTCTGGTAAAGGAAATCCATTAGGCAAAGTTAAGTTTATGTTCCCTAACAAATATGCAGTTTATATGCATGATACCAATGAAAAAAGGTATTTTAAGAGTACAGTAAGGGCTTATAGTCATGGGTGTATTCGACTTAGCAAACCTCAGAAAATGTTAGAGTTTGTTTCAGAGAATTTTTTAGACAAGTCATATGATGGTGTTAAAAAACTACTGAAAAAAGGTGAAAAGTGTTCTTTAAATATGGATGAAAAGATTCCTGTATATATACGCTATTATACTGCTTGGGTAGATGATAATGGTGTGAACTTTCGATCAGATATCTATGGGTATGATAAAATCCAAATGCGTTTGATGCCATGAAATTATTTTAATTAATTTAAATAATTGTCAAAAAAGTCTTAAAAATCTAAGAAATCCCTTAAAATAGGCATAAATATCTTAAATTAGTTTACTTTTTTATTTATTCGTTTACTTTTTTGTGTTAGAATTTCGCTTTATAAATATGAGACTAGTAGACGAGTCTAACAAAAGAGGAGTATTTTTGGACACTGATATATTTAGCTTGGCTAAGGGTATGGAAGTTTCAAGAAGGAATTTTTTAAAAAAATCCGTGGCAGTAGCATCGGCTGCTATTGTAACACAAAGTGAGCTTTTTGCAAATGTAGGAAGCGAAAGAATTTTAAATCTTCGTGCAGTTCATCAGCACAAGGATTATTCAGCTGAATTTTATGAGAAAGATAGTTATAAAATCAGCGGTCTTTTTGAAATAAATAAAGCATTTATGGATACAAGAGCTATGGAAGTTACAAGAATCGATATAGATTTGATTAACCTCCTGTATGAGATCAATCTTCATATTGGTATGGAGAAAAAGTTTCATGTTATTTCTGGCTATAGAAGTAAAAGAACAAATGATTGGTTACGTCACCAGTTAGGTGGTAGAAATGTAGCTAAAAATAGTTTTCATATACAAGGAAAAGCAGTAGATATCAATGTTCCTGGTGTTCCTTTACATAAACTAAGAGATATCGCTATGGGCTTGAAGCGTGGTGGTGTCGGTTATTATCCATCAAAAGGCTTTATCCATGTAGATGTGGGACCTGTACGGTCTTGGAGAAGAGGTTAAAACTTCTAAGGCAAACTTCTTTTTTGAAGTTTGCTTTTTTTT
>JALSQA010000300.1 GCA_026985685.1 Campylobacterales bacterium
TTTTGGAGACCTAGTCTCAATCCCCTTAAATCGGGTCTGTCATGAAATGGTAACAGTATCAAGGTAAAGAGCGTTTTTTAGGGTGTTTGCGAAAAGGCGACTTTTCTTAAAATCAGCTTTAACACTGAAAATCACTATTTTTGCCAAAATGAACCCCCTAAAAATGGGCTTTTTAAGTTTGGTTTTATTATTAAACGAAACTTAGATAATCTTACCGTCTTTCAGTAAAATTATTTAAATTTATTATATCAAAAATTTACATAATCTTCAAGCATATCTTTATGTTCATACAAAAATCGATAAATCCTGAAAGCTTCATGAGCTGGCAGGGTTTTTGTATCTGCTTTATCGTATATATGACCTTTGAAATTTATCCCAAGTGTTTTACCCTGATAGTAAATTTCTGGATAGTTCCCATTGTCTATATCGGCTCTCATCCTCTCTCTTAGCATATCGACAAATTTAAAATACTCTCTATCTCTTTTTGGTTTTTTGGGTTTGTTGTTTAAGAGGGCTTTGATCTCTTTTAGTTCTTGTAGTATCTCATCAGCCCAGGCAGGTTTGCTCTCATCAGAGTGCAGCATTTTGTCGATTTGTTCATAGATATTTTCCATCATCTCTCCTATATAAATTCAAATGGATTGTCAAGGTCTATGGCACATCCTAAGTGCAGACCTCTGTTTTTGATCTTATAGACTCTGATGTCATCTCTTTTTTCATCATAAATCCTGCAAACTTTTTCGAGTAGTTTTGTAACTTCCTCTTGTGTGCTATCGTGATAAAAATATATCGAATACTGTATCCTCAAGGCATCTTTTTCGATAAGTTTTGCTATCTTTTTTAGTCTCTTTACATCAGCGATATCATAAGCGATGATAAAGTCATATCTACGCATCTGAATTTACCTTTAACTCTGCTAGTATGTAACCATTTTGATCTATGATAAAAAGTGGCACTTTTTGCGATATTTTGTAACAAATACCTATATTAACTTTGATAACTTTACTGATATAAACAGCTTTTACATGAGCAAAAGAGACGATGAAATTATTTAGTAAATTTTTGATCTCAAGATGAGTATCTTCTACTTTTAGAGAAGTAGTCGGCTCTTTTAGTATCAAAACTCTCTTTTTCATAACATCCCCTTAAATTCAGTTATATATGCATCTAGTTTTGGTTCAGTTTTATTTAAAAACTCTCTAAAATTTTTCCAAATCTTTTTCCTGCCCTCATATCTTAGATATACTCCTCCTTTTTTACTAAAGTCTGACTGGGTGATAATCTTTTGGCTAAAAAGTGTGTAAACATACTCATTGATATCAGCTCTTAAAAGCTCTAGTATATCAGAAGAGAGGGCATTGTGGCTACGAAATGGACGGTGCAAAAACCCGATCCCAAGCTCAAATCCATGGGCTAAGAGTCTGGTAGAGATAAGATTGTAAAATAGTGTATAGTTGTATGAGAGCATAGCATTTAGAGGATCAAGTGGAGGTCGTTTTGAGCGTTTGCTTTTGTGAAGTGTTTTTGGAAAAAGGTCAAAATAGTGTCCAAAATATAGCTTAGAAAAACTACCTTCTATACCTAGTAAAGTATCCAGATCTTTTGCATCTTCTATTTTTTCAAGATAGGGTGTTTTATCTAAGTTGATTTGGTGTGATTTTAGATGCTCTATGTGAGAAGAGATTTTTAAGGAGATGATTTTTTTAGCTATTTGTAGTGGTGAGGTGCTGGCTTTTTGATACTGTTTTAGTTTAAGTTCCGGTGATTTTGCTTTGGTAGTCGTGATGATAGTGCTGTTTGTATAGTTGTAAGAGAGTAGTATCACAGAGATTCTGGCAGATGTGAGGGAGTTTATATCATTTGTTGTAAGCTTTGCTTTACCTATGAGGATGATCGTGTCGATGAGACGAAATGGCACTTTTTGCCCATCAACGACTAATGTATCATTGTCTGTTTTGATGCAAGGCTCTTTTTTGTCTATAATGATGATATTCATAGTATGATAACTCCTTCATTGATATCTATAAAATTAGCCTTTCCAAAACACAAAGGCTCACCACTAAACTCGATGATATTTATCTTGTCATTTTCATGGATGAGATTTGTTAGTTTACCCACCAACTCTTTTAGATCTTTTTCACTCAATGGAGCTTCAACAGCCGACTTTTGACCACCAAGAGCATAAGAGTAAGCAACTTTTCTCACTTTTGCAAGTCGCT
>JALSQA010000301.1 GCA_026985685.1 Campylobacterales bacterium
TTCTATAGGCTTGTTACCTTCTGCATCAGTAGGTGGAAAAGTAGGATTATATGAACCAATTCATGGTTCTGCTCCTGATATCGCAGGGCAGGGGATTGCAAATCCTATCGCGACTATAGCAAGTGCGGCTATGATGCTTCGTTTTGCTTTAGGTGAAGTAGAAGCAGCCAACAAGATCGATCAAGCTATAGAGAAAGTTTTAAGAGAAGGCTACCGTACTAAAGATATCGCTGATTTTGGAGCAAAAGAGGTTTGTTCTACTACTGAACTTGGTTCATACATCGCAGAATATGTGTCTAAGAGTTCATGAGCACGATCACTTTAGCCAAGATTTATGAAAAGCAGGGGCATTTAGCAGATGCTTTGGATATTTATGAAACGTTATACTCTAAAAACCCTCAAAATGCAGAACTTTTAGAAGCAATAAACAGGATCAAAAAAGTAAATACCAAAGCATTAAAGTATTTTGTAGGTATGAAAACTCCTGAACAGTTTGCAAAATTTGAACGATGGTTGGCTAAATCATGGAATTAAGAGATTTAGTACTTTCGACTCTCGAAGAGTTAGATGAAAAGATAGAAGAAGAAAAGAGATCAGTATCTAAAAAAGTTGTATCAAAAGCTCTGCCAAATGTTGAAGAGAAAGTTCAAACTATAAGTGAAAAAACTACTACTAAACCAGATGATGAAATAGAATTTTTAAAACATACAAAAGAGCGTTTACAAGTTTTATTTGAGGGGTTAAAATCTGAAGATGTTAGTGATGATGATCAAAAAGTTGAATTGATCATGAAATATTTACAACTTTTATTTGCACAAATTGAGCAAAGGATAGAGGCAAAAAGCGAATGAGTCAATATATCTTAAAAATAGATTGTTCAGATAAAAAAGGATTGATTTATAAAATTGCAGATGTGATTTATAAAAATGATCTAAATATAGAAAAAAATAGTGAATTTGTGGATGATGAAAATCAAAAATTCTTTTTTCGTGCCAGAATCAATGGCAATGTAGATACTGTCGTTTTAGAAAAAGAGTTATTAAGTGTATTGCCAGATGATGCACATGTTTATCTTAGTGCAAGACGTGCAAAAAACATTGTATTAATGGCGACAAAAGAGTCACACTGTTTGGGTGATATTTTGTTAAAAAATCATAGCGGTGAGTTATTTGGAAATATTCAAGCTGTGATTGCAAATCATGATACCTTACGAGACCTTACTGAAAAATTCGATATTCCATTTTTTTATGTAAGTGCAGAAAATCTTGATCGTGCATCTCATGAGAAAAAAATCTTGACAATTTTAGAAGAGTTTCATCCTGATTTGATAGTACTTGCAAAATATATGCGTATACTTTCAAGTGATTTTGTAGGACATTATAAAAATAAAATACTCAATATCCATCACTCTTTTTTGCCTGCATTTATCGGTGCAAATCCTTATAAACAAGCACATCAGCGTGGCGTGAAGATCATCGGTGCTACTGCACACTTTGTCAATGATAATTTAGATGAAGGACCTATAATTGCACAAGATGTCATCGCTGTAAATCATGAATATAGTTGGAAAGATATGCAGCACGCAGGACGTAATGTGGAAAAAGTTGTTCTCTCAAATGCTCTTGAACTAGCTCTTGAAGATCGTATCTTTATCTATGGCAATAAGACGATTATATTTTAATGTTTAATATAGTTCTTGTCCATCCCCAAATTCCTCAAAATACAGGAAGTATCGGACGTATATGTGTAAATACTGACACTAAACTTCATATCATAAAACCAATCATGTTTGATTTGAGTGAAAAAGCAGTTCGTCGTGCTGGTATGGATTATTGGAAATTGCTTGACTTGAATGTCTGGGAGAGTCTGGATGATTTTTTGGAAGCATTTGAAGATAAAAAAGAGCGTTTCTTCTTTGCAACCACTAAAACTGATAAGCCATATTTTGATGCAAAATTTCAAAAAGGGGATTTTCTGTTTTTTGGCGGCGAATCTACTGGATTGCCTAAGGAGTTGATGCAGTTAGTACCCCAAAACATGATCACAATTCCAATGGGAAGCAACGGAAGAAGTTTGAACCTCTCCGTTGCTGTAGGTATTGTTTTGTATGATGCAATCCGCCAAAACTTTACCAGTCAATTTTTCGATATCCCGCAGTAGAAGAGATATCTAAATCAACAGTTCCACCTTGTGCACCTTTCCCCGCCCATTTTTGT
>JALSQA010000302.1 GCA_026985685.1 Campylobacterales bacterium
CCCTCAACATTGATATCAATATCTTCTTTTTTAATACCTGGTAAATCTACCTCTACATGATAGGCATACTCACCTTCTCGTGTATTTACAGCAGGGATAAATGCAGTTAATGCACCTTCATCACTTTTTTGCTCTACACTATTTAAGATATTGTTTAGCAAATCAAAACTACGCCTTACATCTTGGAAATCATTAAATGGATTATATCTTGTTACTCTCATGTTATCTCCTTTGTTGTTAATTTTATTTAGTCTAAGTGACTAAACTTAGTGCAATTATACCAAAGGATTGACAAAAGAAATGCAACTAAAGTAGCATATAAATTTAATCCTTTCTAGTGCCCAAGCTCCAGCATGGGCACTAGAAGCTTGGGAAATATTTGTGTAGAAAGCTATGACTTAAGTAGTAAGTAGCATATAAATTTAAATTTTATAAAGTTCTTTATCTTTTTCTATTTCATCTTTATGTAAGCGTTTATCAACAAAGAGGGAGAGGATATCTTTACGCTTTTTAAAATGAGCATAAAAAATCGTAAAAACAAAAACCATACTTACAGCGATACCACTAGTAAGCAATGAACCTGGAGAATGAACAGCATTGTAGGCAACAAGCATGAATGTAGCAACTATACATAAAAGTGTGGCAAACCCAGCAATCAGACGATTTGCACCTGTTTCTTTATAAAGCAGGAAATTTGCAAGATTTACCAGAGAAAAGACAATCAAAAAGCCAATACTTCCTGCTACTGAAATGTTATCAAGATTAAACAATGTGGCAAATAGCATACTAAAAAAAGCAATAATCAACATCCCCTTGTAACCGTTTTTTATTTTTTCTTCAAAATTTTCAGGAAGTTCTCCAAGTTTAGCGATCAAATAACTCGTACGACCACCGCCATATATCGTGGCATTGATAGCTGATGCAGTTGATAATAAAGCAGCAATACCAATCAAGACAAAGCCTATTTGTCCAAAAAATGGTTCTGCCGCTTTTGCCAATACATAATCTTGTGCATTTTTTGCCTCTTGGAAAGTTACATTTCCAACTGTTACAACAGCAATCAATACATACAAAGCAATTACAAATATAACACTACTATAGTATGCTCTGGGTAGATTTTTTTTAGGATTTTTTATATCTCTTGCTGTATTAGCGATCAATTCAAACCCCTCATAAGCTAAAAAGATAATAAGTCCACCACTCACCACAGAAGGAAAAGGCATCCATTCAGAAGTAGCCAGATGTGCAGTATGAATACTTGTCAACCCAACACCAGCAAATATAAGTAAAATAAAAATTTTCAAAAGAACCATCAAATCTTCTACTTTTCCTGTTAGAAACGCACCAAAAAGATTGATCAATGTAAAAAATGCTATTACACCTATCGATAAAATATCATGAACCCAAACAACATCTTTTCCCATCAACAGTGCTGACCCATAACTTCCAAAAGCATATGCATATAAAGCTAACATGATGATATAACTTACAAGCATCAAAAGATTAACAAAAGAAGAAAAAAGACCATTACCATATGCCCGAACGATAAACTCTATAGTGCCACCTGCACTAGGATATCGCAAAGATAGTTTGACATAAGAATACGCTGTGATCAATGCGATAAACCCAGCGATAGCAAACGCAATAGGTGCAGCACCTCTGGCTAATGTAATAGTTAAACCAAGTACTGCAAAAATCCCACCACCAACCATACCACCAACACCAATACTAAAAGCTTCTAAAAAGCCGATTTTATTTTTTCGCATTTTTATCCTATAAAGAAGAATCTATAATTTACGTACTTCTTTATTATATCATGCAAAAGACATTCCACTATGTATTGTATAGTTCTTGTTCATTTTACAATATAAGTAAAACAGCTACAATAATTTTGATGTTTTTCAATAAAGTCATCTATAGCTCTTTCAATTTCCTTCAACTCTTTTTTCCGAAAATTCTTTAACCCAGGTAATAATCCATTTTCAATAACAAATACTATATTTTCATCTTTACATTCACCTAAAAAGTCTAATAAAATACGTTTTTGTTCACAAATATCATGAAAAATACCTAAAGATGTTTGTATTTGTTTAATATTTTTAATTGTCAATAAAATCTCTTTTTTATGAAAAAAATCTCTAAAACTTTCTAAAATATATCTAAGCTTTTTAAAAATAATACGTATAGTATGTAATAGTTCTTCGT
>JALSQA010000303.1 GCA_026985685.1 Campylobacterales bacterium
CCTTTGCAGATAGATTAGAAGAACTTGGGAAAAAGAGTGATATAGCTTTTTTAACACACTATGCCAAAACATTACAAACTAGTTGCGAAAGTTTTGATATAGAAAAAATCGATTATCTCATGAACAACTACCCTCCTCTTATAGATAAGATGGAGAAGCTTTTAAAAAATGGAAAAAATAATGTCTAAAATATTAATTGTTGATGATATGCCTAAAAATATTCAAATGGCTATGAACATGCTCAAAAATGAAGGTTATCAAATGTTTTATGCCAAAAGTGCCAAAATGGCATTAGAATTAATAAAACAACATGAATTTGACTTACTTCTTGTGGATATTATGATGCCACAAATGAGTGGTTATGAATTATGCCATATCATTAAAAGTGATACTAAGACCAAGACCATACCAATTATCTTTTTGTCGGGCAAAGATTCACATGAAGATATTCAAAAAGCATATGAAGCAGGAGGTATAGACTATATCATAAAACCATTTATTGATATAGAACTAAAAACGAAAGTTTCTATACATATCCAACTAAGAGAATTTAAAAAGAGGATAATATGATAGACAAAAACAAAACAAAGATTTTACTCATCGATGACAATCCAAAAAATCTACAAATAGCCATGAATATACTAAGCTCAGAGGGTTATAAACTCATCTATGCAAAAGATAGTGAAAAAGGACTTTATCTTGCACAAAATGATGATTTTGATTTGATTTTACTGGATGTTCTGATGCCGGGAATTGATGGATACACCATATGCACAAAACTTAAAAACAATCCTAAAACACAAGATATTCCTATTATATTTTTAACAGTTAAAGACGAAGAACAAGATATCATAAAAGGTTTTGAATGTGGTGGAGTTGATTATGTGACTAAACCATTTCAAGTAGCTGTCTTACTAAAAAGAGTGGAAACACATTTAACTTTAGCACAGCAAACTAAAAAACTTAAACAACTAAACCAAGACTTAAATAGACAAGTTCATGATCAAGTCGAAAAGATAAGATTAAAAGATCAAATCCTATTTCAACAATCCAAAATGGTTTCTATGGGTGAAATGATAGCAAATATTGCACATCAGTGGAGACAACCTCTCACAGCTATATCTGCTGCTCTTGTAGGTATAAAGACTAAAGTACATCTGAAGAAATTTGATCTTAAAACAGAAGAAGGTTCCAAAGCATTTGAAGATTATTTAACAAAAAAGTTCGATGATATTCAAGAGTATATTGATACATTAAGTACAACAGTTGATGATTTTCGCTACTTTTTCAGACCCAAAAAAGACAAAGAGCATTTTGAACTTCAACATATCGTAGATAAAAGTATCAAACTTTTAGAAGAAGGTATAGATATGAGTAGTATCAAAATTATTAAAGAGATTGAACCTATCACTATGATCGGACTGAAGAATGAACTCTCACAAGTATTAATAAATCTACTCAAAAATGCGTATGATGCATTTGAAAACAAAAGTAATCAAAATGCAAAAGAGATCAAAATAAAAGCAGCTAATATAGATAAAACAATCCATATCTATATCCAAGACAATGCCGGAGGTATTGATACAGAAGTGTTACCTAAAATTTTTGAACCATATTTTACAACCAAACATCAGTCAAATGGCACAGGATTAGGGTTATATATGGTGAGTGAAATCATACAAAAACATATGAAAGGGCATATATATGTAGAAAATATTTCTTACACTATAGATAACCTTACCTATAAAGGAGTACAATTTCATATAGAGATACAAGGAGGAGTGTGATGTTAGATTATTGTGATATTTTTTCAAAATGTGAACATTTACATGCGTTGTATGTAGAAGATGATACTGATGTAGCACAAGAAGTATCAGAAATATTAAACGACTTCTTTGCGACAGTTACTGTTGTAGAAGATGGTGAAGATGGGTTTGAAGCGTATAAACTCTTTTATCAAAATAATAATCACTATATTGATATAGTTTTAACAGATATCAATATGCCAGTATTAAATGGAATAGATATGTCTAAAAAAATACGACAACTCAATCCTGCACAAAGGATAATCATCCTTACAGCAATGCATGATCCTGACTATTCTGAAGAATTAAAGAATTTAAATATTCAATATATTATCAAAAAACCTATCAAAACTAAAGATTTATTGCTTACACTTTCACAAGCAGGTAGCAATATCATA
>JALSQA010000304.1 GCA_026985685.1 Campylobacterales bacterium
AAATATTTTTTGCATAGCAAGTTAATATAGAAAGAAATATAACAAATAAAATTTTCATATATTATCTCCAAGATAAATTTCTCTATTTTGAAAGATATCGGCATATATCCTATAATTTATAGTAAAAAGGAGGAAGCAAGTCCTATTAGTCCACCAAATACACCACCCCAAACAACTAACCATCCAAGATGTTCATGCATTAAATCTTTCATCATATTTTTGACAATTTTAGGAGATAATTGATCAAGTCTTTTCTTTACAATCTTTTCTATTGATAGGATAAAATCATCACGTAAGGAAGAGTTTTTCACATGATGTTGCAATTGTGTTTTAAAAGCTTGAGAACTTACGATTCGTTCAACTGCGTTTTTTAATTTATCAACAAATGGTTCACGTAACTTTTCCAAAGCACTTTCACCACCTATCATGTTGATCATGTTTCCAAACTGGGATTCCATAACAGTTTTACTAAGTGCATCAAATGCAGGTGAAAAATCTGCTTTACTTACCAAAGGAGCTAGATCTAATTGTTTTTCTTCTGTACTGAAAAAATTATCTATTTGTTCTTTTGAAAAAAATTGTTCCATAATCATGTTACTAATGGATCGTTTAAAGTCTTCAAATTTTAACTCTATAATACCAGACCCATAAAAAAATGGGACTTTTTCAAATAACATATGAATTGCAAGTTCATTTGTTAAAGCTCCAGAGAGTGCAAACAGTCCTGTATATAAAAAAGGTTTATGCAAATTCTCAGGTACAAAGTATGCACAGATAATCAATATAATAGATGTAATATTTGTTAAAAATGTTTTTGATAATTTCATGAGGTATATTTTAAGAATTTTATCTTAATTTTCTCCTATATTTATAAAACATCCAACTTTGCAATATACCTCGAAATAGAAAAAATAATAAAAAACTAAACCATAAAGACCAACTATAATCTATTTGTTTTGTCAAGTAAAAAACTATTAAAAATAGTATTGTTGATAATACAACAGCATTTCTCATAGCAACTGATGCCATCATCCCGATAAAAATACCATCCCACATAAAAGCAGGAAAACTAATAATAGGCATTAAAGCAACCCCATTCATATATTTTAAAGTATTTTTTATCAATATATGATCATTCGTATATATCGAAAGAATAAATTCACCATACACATAATAAAACAAAGCAAACAATAGTGCAAATCCTCCACTCCAATAAAAGCAATATCGTATACTTTTATAAAATAAATTCCATTGTTTTTGTCCATAATATTTACCAACCAAACTTTCACTAGCATTTGCAAATCCATCAATAGAAAAAGCCATCCATATCATAAATTGTAGTAACAAAACCATTACAGATAAAGTCTCTTTACCAGCTTTGGCAGCTTGTGCATAAAAAAAAGCCAATACAAAAGTTAAAGCAACTGTACGAATAAAAATATTTATATTTATATTTAAAAAAGAAAATAACGGCTTTTTTTGCAATAATTTTTTTAGATTTACACTTACAAATTTATCTCGATAAAAAAACAAAAGTACTAATGCCAATAATAGTCCTATATACTGGGCAATAACAGTACCATATGCTGCACCCAAAACACCCATGTGAAGTACTTTTACAAAATATATACTAAAAATGATATTACTAATATTAATCACAATAGTAATCAACAATGGATAATATGCATTTTGTAAACCAAAATACCAACCCATCAATACATAAATTAATAATATTGCTGGTGCTGCATATATCCTAATATAAAAATAATCATAAACCTTGGAAAGATAACTACTTTCTACATTCATCAAATATACAGCTGATTCAATAATACTTTTTTGAAAAATAATTAAAATTATTCCCAATACAATTGCTATCATCATCGCACGTAAAAGGATATATGTAAGTTCCTTATTATTATCTTTACCATAAGCTTGTGCACCCAAACCAGTCGTTCCCATTCTAAGGAAATTGAAATTTCCATATAAAAATGTAAAAATCATAGCACCAACACCCAATGCGGCTAAATGTGTTGTTGAGAGATGTCCCATCAAAACAGTATCTACCGCTGAAAGTAAAGGAACAGAAATATTTGAAATAATATTTGGAATAGCTAAACGTAGTATCTCTTTGTTCATGATAAAGAGATACTTGTTTCAAAAACCTTTTGCACTTTACCTTTAAAATAGATATAACCATCTTTAAATGAAAGTGTTAATTCTTCTTTGCTTGTAGGATATACTTTGGCAATAGAATCAACTTTTTTAGCCAAATAAGCCACATAAAAACAAGCCGCCATTCCTGTACCACAAGCCAACGTTTCATCTTCTACACCACGCTCATATGTACGAACATGAATACTTTTAGATTCAACATCAATTTTGGCAAAATTTACATTTGCATTATATGTTTGTCTCATTTCTGATGCTATATCTTTATTGTAAGCTTTTAAATCATCCACAAATGTCACAAGGTGTGGTACTCCTGTGTTAATAAGCTGCCATTTATGTCCTCCGCCAACAATCACATCATCAATAATCTTTGGCTCTGTTAATTTTACTTCGGCATTATCACCATCAACATTTGCTTCTATAACACCTGCAAGTGTCAAAAAACGCATATTTTTATTACAAAGTTCTTGTGTATAAGCATAATGAGCAGCCGCTCTTGACCCATTTCCACACATCTCTGCATCACTGCCATCACTATTATAAAATTCCCATTCAAAATCATAATTGCTATGAGGTATCAGCACAATCAATCCATCAGCACCTACGCCTTGCTGTCTGTCACATAATTTTTTTGCCAATTCATTTCTACTCTTTTTTAAAAACGTATGAAAAATTACAAAATCATTTCCACTAGCATTATATTTAGCTATCTGCATGAATAACCCTTTTTTCACTATTATAATATTAAACTATTTTTTGTTTATTCCGATTATAGCAATAATAACCCAAATAGCCAAACAAAAAACAATTAGGAAAAAAGATGATTTTTGCAAGAAAAAAACAAAACGATAAACATTTAGAATCTGAAGAATTATATAAAAAAAGAATTATAGAGAAAGATGCTATGATTGATTCATTGCAAAATGAACTTAATGAAAAAGAAGAACTTATAAATGTAATGAAAAAAGAAATTGAAACTCTAAAGCATGATAATAGAGAGCTTAAAGCAAAAAATATAAAAACTGATAAACAACTACAAACAGCAAATGACTCTTTTAAAGAATTGTTTTCATTATTTGGATTAGAGAATATTCACTTAAAAAGCTCAATAATCGATATACAATCCAATCTTGCATCTGCCACGTCAAGAGCAAAAGAGAGTCTGGAAGTATCATCAAATGTAGAAAATGATTTTTCAACAGCTTTTTCAAATATAACAAGTATTGTTAATCTACTCAATAAACTTTTAGAAAAATCTAATAATGTTGCAACAATTATTAGTAATTTATCTGTAAATGCAAAAGAGATTGAAAAATCTGTACAGATGATTGATAGTGTTGTTATGCAAATTAAAATTCTTTCACTAAATGCTTCTGTAGAGGCTGTTTCAGCGGGGGAAGCTGGAAAAGGTTTTGCCGTAGTTGCAAATGAAGTAAAAAATTTAGCAAATCAAACTTCTTCTGTTTCTACACAAATTCAAAAAATTGTAAGTGGCATTCAAGAGGAGATTAAAAATACTAACACTGAATTTAAAGAAATAGACAATAGCATTTCTGTAATTCATAAACATACAAATCTTTTCGACAAAGAGATACACTCTTTAAATGATACTACTAAACATTTTTTAGGTGAACTTGATGATCTGGGAGATGATGTATTTGTTAGTTTAGCAAAAATAGATCATGTATTATGGAAAACCAATAGCTATCTATCAGTATATGAGAATAAACCTGTATTCAAATTTGTTGATCATCATAACTGTCGTTTAGGAAAGTGGTATTTTGAAGGAAATGGACAAAAATACTTCAGTTCAACACCTAGCTATAAAAAACTAAACCAACCACACGCAAATGTTCACAATGGTACATTAAAAGTTTTTGAAAACCTTGAAAAAGAAACTTTAAACTTTAAAGAAATCAATCAAGCTTTTCAAGCTATCGAAGAGAGTAGCACAAATATTTTTTCAATACTTGATGATATCTCAAAAGAAGCAAAAAAAGCTTAACCAAATTTTCGATAAATATAACTTAAAACAGGTGCTTCTATTTTTATACGAATCAAATAACTTATAGTTAAAATCATAAAAATTGTCACAAGTGTAATTAACCAACCAAAACTATACTTTGTGGCAATATGAAAATTCATAATAGATAAAATTGGTCCATGAATAAGAAGCATAATATACTCCGCTTCTCCTAATTTAACAAAAATATTATTTGGTGTTTTATCAATAAATTGTGCATAATTAATAACTGAAAGCATCAAAATAAATACTGCAATTCCAAACGTTAAAACTCGCCCATTATATAAATCATAAATCCCTTGGGAGTGAATTGCACCAACGCCAAAAACTATTAAAATAGCTACTATTAAAAATGTTTTATACTGTTTAACCCGATACCCTTTTTCTAACAAAAAAAATCCCAATGCTCCAAATGCAAATTCTAAATTGTGAGGGCTAAATACTTTAAACCAAACATCTGTCACATCTCCAAATGGATGCATTCCAACAGTAACACGATCTAAAAGATTATATAAAGATAACCCCAGTACAACATACCAGAGATATATAAATTTTTTATTTATAATAGCAAGTCCAAATAACAAAACAAAAAAGACCAACTGTGTTAATACCCAGGTAATTACAGCAATTCTAGGATGTCCAAACCACATAAAAAATGTTTGCCACCATTGATCTGCACTAATATCTGCCAAACTAGCATGAAGATTTGGATTAATATTCCAAACAATAAAACCAGGAATTGCAATCAAAACCCAATAAACAAGAAATATCCTTGAAAGTGTATATACCATGTATGTTTTATAACCTTTGGATTTTTCAATAAAATGCCAGGATGTATAAAAAACAGTAAAACCCATTAATACAAATAATAGATCTTCACCCATCTCTCCAAAAGTAAAAAAATTACCAAAAAGATTTTTATTTGATATATTATAGTGCTGTGTTGAGTGATAAATCATCAATAATGATGCCAAAAACGTATATAAAATTTGTATAGTGATATATGTTTTACTCTTTCTAGGATCTTTTATCATCAAAACTCCAAATTATATTTTAAGATGTGGATATTTATTTTTTATATATTTTATAAATATCTCAACTTGATTTTGTAAAAATTTTAAATCTTTTGTATTGTCAATCACAAATGAAGCTTTTTCTTTTTTCACTTCTATAGGCATTTGTGCATCTATGCGGCTTTGTGCATCTTCTATATCATACCCTTCACGATCAATTAATCTATTAATTTGCTTATATTTATCGCAATAAACCACGATAACTTCATCAATATTATAATTGTTTTTTTCATAGAAAAGTGGAATATCTATAATATAAGGAATCTCTTTTGATTCACACAATATACTCTGCTTTAAAATTTCCTCTTTAATTAAAGGATGAAGCAGTTTTTCTAACTTCTGTCGATATACAAGATCATTAAAAATCAAATTACCCAATTTTTTTCGATCTACCCTACCCTCTTTTATATACTCATTTCCAAAAATATCTGAGATTTTATCAACATTTTTAGAAAGCATTTGGTGTGCTACTTTATCAGCATCAATTATTTGAAAACCATAAAGATTTAACAAAGAGCATACGCTACTCTTTCCAGTAGCGATACCCCCTGTTAATGCAATAGCATTTTCAAAATTTGCCATTAATTTTTTGCAATACCTAAAAGTTCGTCTTTCACATATTTTGGCACTGTAAAAGAAGCTTTGTGAATATCTGAAGTATAGTAATGTAATCCCTCTAACAAATCTGCACGTTGAAGTACAATATCAGCTGTAGGATGATATTTTTTAGAAGCAAGTATAAAATTCCAGTTAACTCCTGGATAACTATACATTTCATATTTATATGGCATTGCTATCCAAAATGGACCACCTACTGTTTTAAGTATTTTCTTATGACCTTGCATATCCATCCAATAACTACCACCCTGCACAGCAACTAGTCCATCATCTCTCAATACCCTATTAACCTGTGCATAAAAAGTAGCATCAAAAAGTTCATTTGATAATTCACTTGGATCTGTTGCATCAACCAATACAATATCATAACTTTTATCTTCAGCTTTTGCAATAAACTCCATACCACTTTCTATTATGACATTTAATCGTTTATTTTCCCAGTCCCCTAAATTAGGAAAATATTTTTTTGAAGTTTCAATAACATCTTTATCTATTTCTACTAAATCAACTTTAAGATCTTGATGACGCAATACTTCACGTGCTGTTCCACCATCACCGCCACCAACAATCAAAACATTTTTAGGATCACGGTGTGTGCATATTGGAACATGCGAAAGCATTTCATGATAAATTGCTTCATCTTTTTCACAAAACATAGCGTGATCGTCTAAAACTAAAATATTGCCCAATTCATTGCTTTTGTAAACCTCTATTTTTTGATACTTACTATCTTTCTCAAAAATCTTTTCTTCTACTTGAAGAGATTGTTTCATAAACCCCTGTTTTTCTTCAAAATACATTTATTCCCCTATATATTTAAATGGAACTGATTTTAACATATTATCTTTAAGGGCAACTCCATTTTTACAAATGTATATATAATGACAAGACTCATGTAATCATTTCCATAACGTTTTTATAACTATTTTGCTATTATGTAGTTTACTAAAACCATAGGAGTTACAGATGTGTGCAGCAAGAATGCAACGTATCATAACCGCTTTAATGCTAGGGATCATTCTCTACTTTTTTGCGATGGGTGCACAAGATTTTCAATCAGGTTTAAAAGAGAGTTTTCATTTTCAAGTAGCTGTGATTTTACAAGTTTTTGTAATTATCATGATGTTTATATGGGCATTTACAAACTTTTGTCCATCGACTTGGCTTATGAAAAAGATATTTCCTCCTTGTGAATGGGAGAAATAATGGCAAAAATCAGTTATAAAGATGCAGGTGTAGATATTGATCAAGGAAATGCATTTGTAGAAAATATAAAACCTTTTGTTAAATCAACTTTTGATAATAATGTTATAGGTGGAATTGGTTCTTTTGCTGGAGCATATGAATTACCAAGTGGCTATAAACAACCAGTTATGCTTGCTGCTACAGATGGCGTAGGAACAAAATTAAAACTTGCCATTGATGCCAAAAAGTTTGATACCGTAGGTATAGATTTAGTTGCTATGTGTGTGAATGACCTTATATGCAATTTTGGTACACCCTCTTTTTTCTTGGATTATTATGCAACATCACAGCTTAAAACAGATGAAGCAACAGATATTGTTAAAGGTATAGCCCGTGGCTGCCAAGAGAGTGAATGTGCACTAATTGGTGGTGAAACTGCGGAAATGCCAGGGATGTATGCAAAAGGTGACTTTGATCTTGCAGGATTTGCAGTTGGTGTTGCAGAAAAAGAGGAAATGGATCGCTTATCTTTTGTAAAAGAGGATGATATTTTGATCGCACTGCCAAGTTCAGGTATTCACTCAAATGGATATTCATTAGTGCGTAAACTATTTTTTGAAAAACTTAACATGAAATTTGATGATGAGATAGAGGGAAAAAAATTAATTGATATTTTACTCACGCCTACACAAATTTATGTTAAAACATTTAAAAAATTAAAAAACCATATAAATGCACTAGCACACATAACAGGTGGAGGTATTATAGAAAATCTTCCACGTGTTTTGCCTTCTCATTTAGGTGCTACAATAAATAAAGAAAATATTAAAGTTCTTCCAATCTTTAAATATATGCTTCCTTATGTTGAAGAAGAAGAAATGTATAGAACATTTAATATGGGAGTAGGCATGATTTTGGTTGTTGATCCAAAAAATAGTCAATATGTTTTAGATAACAGTGATGGGTATATTATTGGTAAAATAACATCAAATAAAAATAATATTTCACTTATATAACATCTTGACTTTTCTTTACAAACACAAAAAGAGATAAATAAGCTCTTTTTGTGTACTCATTACTAAACTTTTTTACTAAAACTATTTTTATATAAGTCGATATACCTCCTAAGTACCTTAATTAGGATTTATAGATGAAAAACAGACAAACCAATACAGATAGATTTTTACAGGATATTAGCAACATTGCCTATTTTAGTACAGATATGCAACGCAATATACTTTCATGGAATCATACAAGTGAACTAATATTTGGATATAAAGAAAAAGAAGTTCTTGGTAAAAAATTGGAAGATATTATTGTTCCACAATATTTAAAAGATCAATTTATTGAAGATTTTTCTCAAAAGAAAGCTTTTTATGGAGAAGAATTAGAATATACAGATGCACAAAATAAAACAAAAATACTCTATACAAATACTATTTTTACACAAGATAGTTATCATAGTATATGTATAGATCCAACACTTTTCAAAAATGAAAACAAACTTCATATGGCTATTGATAAATCAAAAGATATTCTTAAAGATGAGATCAAACTTATTTTAATTTCCTTAGATAGAAATGGATATATTGAAGATTTTAATCATTATGCAGAAACTTTAACAGGTTACAAAAAAGAAGATGTTCTAGGAAGAAATTTTGTAGAACTATTTTTACCACCAAGTTACCGTGAAAAGACACTTAATCAAATTCAAAAAAGTTTTTTGGCTAAACAAATTATCATGAGAAATAATTTTCCTATTATATGCAGAAATGGAAATAAAATCATTGTTCACTGGGATCGTTCTATGATTGCAAATAAGAAAAAGAAAACATATTCTTTATTACTTTTGGGTGATCAAAAAGCATTTGATAACAGCGTTCAGGATAGACTTGAATATCTTGCTAATTATGATCCATTAACTGATCTTCCAAACAAAAATTTACTCTATGATAGATTATATAATGCTATAAATAAATCAGTAAGACATACTCAAAATATGATTACAATATTTTTAAATCTTGATAATTTTAAATCCATCAACCATACATTAGGTTATGCAAAAGGAGATGAATTACTTAAAGAAGTTGCTATAAGATTGCAATCTGAACTTAGAGATTATGATACTATCGCCAGATTTAGCGGTGATGAATTTGTTATTGTTTTTGAAAATATAAACACTGAGCTAGATGCAGGTATCGTTGCAAAACGTATTTCAAAATTATTTGAGAAGCCATTTTCATTGGATGCA
>JALSQA010000305.1 GCA_026985685.1 Campylobacterales bacterium
TTATCTATCGCATCTTAATCCCAGACCAGGTCTGGGATTAAGTAAGTTATTATGGATCAATATTTATACAACTATCTTTGATACATTTTTTATCTACTATCTTACCATCAGGACTCATATCTAAATAACAGTGACTCCCCTTTTTAGCTATCGCAAAAAAATATAATTTTCTACTTAACTCTAAATTAGATTCATAAGTAAAAGATTGACCTTTAAATTTACAAATTTTATTGTTTGAGTCTACTATCTTACAACCTGCATTTTCTAATATTTTATCTCTTTGCTTATTAGTTGGATATTCGCCATTCTCTGCAAAAAAATCAGTTAAACCTTTGGAAAAAGGATTCATGATTTTTTTTATATCTTTTGTGTAATCAGTTGGACAACAGCCAAATATCATAAATAAAATAGTGATTGATAGTAATATTTTTATTTTCTTCATAGAGTATTGTACCATATATAATAAATATTGAGGAAAAATGTAGTAGCTATTAAGTACAATTACATTTATAAAATGATTTTTAGGGATGGATTTGAGTAGATTTGCTTTTTTGAGTATTTTTATATTCATTACTTTAATTCATGCATTACTACTTCACTCTTATCTTATCAAAACTGATTCTATTAGCAAACCAGATACACAAGTTCGTCATATCACTCTTTCTCATGTTGTGATCAAAAAACCACAGCCTCCAAAGATTGATATCCCAAAAATCATCCCACCTGTAATACAAAAACCCATCATCAAACCTTTACCAAAACCTAGACCTAAACCAATACACAAAAGAAAAAGACATATAAAAAAGAGAAAAATAATTAAAAAACCTTTAAAACATGAAATAGTATTACCACAACCTACCCCAAAGATAGAAACAAAAGCACCGATAAAACAAATAGATACAACATCCATCAAAGACAAATATACAAGTGAGATAAGACGACAGATCAAGCAACATCTTTTCTATCCAAAGATTGCCAAACGTATGCATATACAAGATACTGTTCAAGTAGCCTTTCGAGTAGAAAAAGATGGTAAAATCAGCCATGTTCATATCATAAATCACCCACGAAAAGTACTCTCACGTGGAGCTATCAAAACTCTTAATTCTTTAGATTTAGCTCCTGTTCCAAAAGAGTTAGATCAAACATATCTGGATATAACTATCCCAATAGAATTCAAATTAACACAAGGATAAGCACATGAATTTAATGCACTATATAGAGCAAGGTGGAGTAATCATGTACATACTACTCGCACTAAATATCATCGGTTTTACCATCATGATATATAAGTTTTTACAGCTATGGCTAGCTAAAAGAGATAAAGAAAAATTAGCCGATGGAGTTTTAGATGCTATATCTACTCACAAAGATAGTGTTCAATTGACATTGGTAAAAGACCACATATCCAAAAAAATGCTACAACTTGAAAAAGGTTTATCCACCATAAAAACCATCGCTTCTATCGCCCCTCTTCTGGGGCTTTTGGGAACTGTTATCGGTGTTTTAAGTGCTTTTGAAGCAATATCAAAACTAGGACTAGGCGATCCTTCCATATTTGCAGGTGGTATTTCACTAGCACTTATTACAACAGTTGGAGGTCTTATCGTTGCAATACCTCACTATATAGGCTATAACTACCTAATCGGTATATTAGATCATCTTGAAGCAGATATATCTAGTATAGCTCACCAGAAGATCTTTGGATAAGAGTATGAAAAGAAGAGAACCTATCTCCCCTGACCTCACTCCTATCATCGATGTTGTTTTTTTGATCTTGATATTTTTTCTTGTAAGCTCCACATTTAAAAAAGAAGAGTTAGCACTCATCCTAACACTACCTGATACCAAAAGCACCACAACACAGATCAAAAAAGAAGATATAAATATCGAACTCACAAAAGAAGAGATTGCATACAAAGGCAAAAAAAGTTCTTTTAGCAAAATAGAAAAAGCACTGCAAAAAGTTACAGACAAAAAAAAGCCCGTCAATATACGAATAGACAAGGATGTTACTTATCAGAGAGTTGTTAAACTACTTGATTTACTAAATAAATATGATCTAAATAATCTGGCATTAGAAAATCATACAAAATAAGGTTTATTTAAATCTTTGCTAACTCTTCATTAATCAATCTCTGTCATAATTACACTGTATCAAGGATATGAGGTTTTACTTGCCTCCTTTTACCTCATA
>JALSQA010000306.1 GCA_026985685.1 Campylobacterales bacterium
TTAAGTCTATATCTTTTTTATTATCATAAAGCCATTTAGTTAAAAAAAGGTTATGTTTATTGTAAGCCATAGCTTTATTTAATCTATTGTTATCATAATATTTTGATCCAATCTTTAAAACTACATCTGCATATCCCTCTATCCACTCACTATTTTCAAGTTTTGCAATAAACTCTGCATACTCTTTTGTATCTTCTTTATATCTTAGTGCATACTCTGTTGTTAAAGCTATGTGTAGCTTACCCCATCTTGTTTTATCAAAGCTTTTATCTTGGTTTTTGGTAATTAGCTCTTGTGTGTATTCTATTATTTGTTGGTGTAGCTCTTTTTGGTTTGGATTTTTTGCTATAACATCCATAAACTCTCTATGAAAGAACCAGTATAACTTTTCGTTCTCTTGCACTCTTTTTGATAGAAAGTCGCTTAAGTGGGTGTATAGTCTTGCCCAAATAACTACGGGTAAACCTCCACTTTTGTTTTCGTGAAATTTATTTTCAAGGCTTTTTACAAACTCTTCGTCTATAGATAATAGCTCTAATATCTCGTTTTCGCTTAAGCCATCTCGTGATGCATAAATATAGCCTAATACTCTTTGCACAAGTTGTTTTTTGTGATGATATAGGGTTGATAAGTTCTCTATATACTCTTTTATAACTCCCTCTTGGGTATTGGCTAACTTTTGTTTTCCATCTGAATTATTTACAAGATGGTTTAGATTGTTTGTATATTTTAAAGTATAAAGTGTCATTAGTGGGAAAAGTTCTTTACCTATACTTTCAAAACTTTTCCAATGCTTTAACTCTTTTGATGCTACAAATATATAAAGTGGTCTATTTACCTTTTGATACTTTTGCAAAAAGTAATCTTTTTGGTTTTGTTGCAGGGTTCTATTGTCGGCTTTTAAGAGGCTCTCTAACATTTGCATAGGTTTATCAAATAGTGGCATTTGGTAGAGGTTGTTGGTTTTTTGTTTTAATTTGGCAAAGTATTGGCTATCTTCTTTGTAGTTTGTATCGTCAAGTGCCGAAATAATTATCTTTACATTTTGTGGCAATTTGCTTGGTAGCCACAAAAATTGGTCGCTATTTTGTAGTTGGTCTATGGCATCGATAAATATTACAATATTATCTTTTAGTTTTAATATCTCGTTATATACTCGGTAGCTAAAATTTTCAAAACTTTCACTATCTTGTATAGTTTGCATTTTGTTTGTATCTTGGCTTTTTTGCTCTTGTAGTTGAACTCCAAGCTCTTCAAATATAGAGATGAGTATCTCTTTGGTAGAGTTAGAGTTTGGTGTCGCACCTACGAACCTATATGCTACTTTTGTACTGCTTTTAATCTCTTTTATCGCTTGTGCCATAAGGGCAGACTTTCCACTACCTGATTTGCCATATATAACTAATGGGCTTTGCTCTTGGTTTTTTATATACTCTTGTATTCTTTTTAAGCCATCCTCTTGCCCAATAAAATTGGCTCTTTTTTGTTTTGCAAAATACTCTTGGGCTTGTTGCTCTATCTCTAAAGGTGTAAAGCTCTGCTCATTTTCTATCTGCTCTTTTACTTTTGCTTTTAAAAACTCTATAACTCTTTGTTTAAACTCTTTTAAATAACTTGTGTCTAAACTCTCTTTATCTGTTTGTGTTGTGCTGACTTCAAGTATATTATCTTGCAGAAGTGTATTTTTTACCCTTTGTTTTAGGCTTTTTGCCTTTTGGTTATCACTGCCTATAAAAAAGTCTGATTTTTTGCTGTTTGGCTCTATGGTTCTAAAAAATCCAAAGATATTTTTTGCATCTATCTCTTTTATTTTCTCATTTTCTTCTATCAATTTTTGCTGAAATTTTGTAGGTGCTATATATGGTATGATACCCTCTTCTATCTCTGCTTCTGTTGCAGACATAAAATATTTTCTCTTCTCATACTCTGATATTTCAATTTTTTCAACAGCTTTTTGTAAAATATCTCTAAGTTTGTTCTCTTGTTTTTCCCACTCTTTATGCTCTACATATTTGCCATATCTCTCTTTTAATATGTATGATGGTGGTATTTGATTTAAATCTTCTTGATACCACTCTAAAAGTAACTCTTTTTCTTCTGTAGTAGTTTTTTGCAAAATCTTTTCAAACTCTTTAGACTCTATAGCATAAGGCAGAGGCACCCATCCATACCTATCTCCAAGCATTAGCAAAAA
>JALSQA010000307.1 GCA_026985685.1 Campylobacterales bacterium
CATCACAATGAGTTAAAATTTATAATTACATGTGAAGTCTCATGACCTAAACACTACAAAAGGTTCTAATTTCAACACAGGTTTTATGCTAATGATTGTCGCGGTGACACTGACGATAGAGACACCCCAAAAACCAAAGAGAGGTGCAAACCACTATCCGCATTGATATGTCCTGCATCTTGTAAGACTTTCATCTCGATGCCTAGCTTCTATCTTTGTATAGTAAACCCAACGCCCCGTACAGTTTCGATGATTTTGGAGGCTGTATCTAATTTTTTTCGTAGATTTTTGATGTGGGCATCAACAATATTACTAGTTTTAAGAGCATTAAACTCTCTATTTAGATGTTCTTCTATCTGATATCGTGTCAAGACTATACCCCTGTTTTGTACCAAAAGTTCCAGCAATTCAAACTCCTTTTTGGATAGTTTAATCACTTCACCATCCACACTCACACAACGTGCGGCAAAATCTACACTGAGGTTTTCGATATCTACCTTAGTACTTTTTTGTACCCCATCACGACGCAACAGTGCACGTACACGGGCAAGCAACTCTATATGAGAAAAAGGCTTTTGCATATAGTCATCAGCTCCACCATCGAGAGCCTGTGCTTTTTCTAGTACTTCTGATTTAGATGAGAGCATCAGCACCGGCGTATGGATCGATTGTGAGCGTATACTTTTAAGAAAAGCAACACCATCTCCATCCGGAAATAGCCAATCAAGCACGATCAGATCATACCCCTGAGCATCAAGAGCATCCTGTGCCTCGCCAAGTGTCGAAGCAGTATGAAGAGAAAAACCCTTCTCCTCAAACAATGCCGAGAGTCCCAGAAGAATCTCCCGATTATCATCTATCAATAGTATAAACATAAAAATATCCATCTAGTCATTATTTAAACCTTTTATTCATTCTTAAGAATAATCATAAATATAGCTCCATCCACTACATTAACAACACTAAGTGTACCTTCGAGATACTCTTCTACAATTTTTTTACTCATGTACAATCCTATACCTGTACCGTTTTTATCTGTCTTGGTTGAGAAGTATGGATCGAAGATTCTATCAATAATCTCATCAGGGACACCTCCTGCGTTGTCAGATATCTTTATCTTGACATGATCACTTTCCTGGATAGTGCTAACTTTAATCTGTTTTTCTTCTTTATCACTTTCATTCAAAGCATCTTTTGCATTATTTAGTATGTTGATGAGCACTTGTTTAAGTTCGCTAGCATAAAGGAAGAGTCTGATTTTCTCATCTAAACTCAAAATGATAGAGATCCCCTCTTTTTTCAGTACGGGTTTAATAATATCTACAGACTCTTTGATAACCTCATCAAGCAAAAATTCACTTTTCTCTCTGCTGGGTTTAAAAAAGTCTCTAAAGTCATCGATCGTACCAGACATGAAATCGATTTGATTTTTGGACTCTTGGGCTAACTGCTTTAGCGTTTCATCATCGAGTTTTTGCATCTGATACTTGAAAATAAAAGTTTGAAATATCAGTGAAAGATTGTTAAGTGGCTGTCGCCACTGATGTGCGATCATACTGATCATCTCTCCCATCTGTGCAAATCTGTTTTGCTGAATCATCAAAAATTGTTGATGAAGGTTTTTCTCTAACTCCTCTTCAACCCTTTGCTGAAGCGTTGTGTTAAGTTCCTAGAGTGCCTGTTGTGTCTGTTTGAGTTTTGTCAAATCTATCACTGATATAATCGTACTAGAGTGAAATTCATCAAGCGAAGAAAACTTGATATGTGCTATAAATGATGTACCATCAGCCTTTTTAAGTTCTGCTTCTGATATCTCCCCATTGTGAAGCACTTTTTTGGCATAGATTTCCTCTATCTTCTTGCCTTTTATCTGGGCATGGTTTTTATATCCAAAAAGCTTGAGTGCAGGCTTATTTGCACCTGTTACTAGCCCATTGGTAAATAAAATCACCCCTTCTATGGAAGCATTTAGAAGGTTTCTAAGCCTTTTATTACTCCTCCTTGAGATATAAAGCAACAATAAAATCACAGAAAAAAGAAATACTCCAAACAAAACAAACCTAAAAACGGTATCATAGGCTATACCTTTTTGGATATGTACCCACCGATCCAATATATCAAGCCTTTCTTGCTCACCGATCCTCATGATAGAGCTGTTGAGTCTATTATAAAGAGTAGGATGTTTTTTGTTT
>JALSQA010000308.1 GCA_026985685.1 Campylobacterales bacterium
TATCATAAGCGTTATGATACCTTGATCATTACAGGAGAAACAGGGACAAATGTTATGGATATCATGATACTTATAAAGGATTAAATATGTCAGATTTTTTTCAAAATGGTGCTATTACAACTATACCAAAACTTGGTGATAGAAGTATCGACGATATGGAAAAAGAGTTATTAAAACTATCCAAAAGACGAAATATGGTACTCATCCTTCCTGCACTTTATAGTGAATTTGAAACTCCAGCAATGCAAAAGATAGTCAAAGAGTTAAAAGAAGTACATTATCTTTATAGAATTGTTGTTGGTTTAGATGAAGCTACACAAGAAGAGTTTGAAAAAGTTAAAACTTTTATGTCAGTTCTTCCTACAAAAGTAGATGTTATCTGGAATGATGGACCTCGTGTTAAAGCTCTCAAAAAAGAGTTAGCTAAAGCTGGTTTTCAAAGTACAGATATACGTGGAAAAGGATTAAATGTCTGGATGATGTTAGGGTATATTTTATCTGATCAAGATGCTTATGCTATTGCTGTTCATGATTGTGATATTGTAAATTATAGTCGTGAAATACCTGCTAGGCTTTTATATCCGATTATCCATCCTGGTTTTGACTTTGAGTTCAATAAAGGCTACTATGCGAGAGTGACAGATAAAGTTCATGGACGTGCAACAAGACTTTTTTATACACCACTTCTAAAATCATTAGAACGTATTTTTGGGCAAAATCGTTACCTGGATTATATGGGAAGTTTTCGTTATGCCTTGTCGGGAGAATTTGCTTTTATAAGATCATTAGCACGTGGTATTCGTATCTCTCCTACATGGGGACTGGAGGTTTCAACTTTGAGTGAAGTTTATAGAAATACTTCCAAAAAAAGGATATGCCAATCAGAAATCATGTCGACATATGAACATAAACATCAGGATTTAGGTGAAAAAGCAGCTGGTGGTGTCTCCAAAATGACAAAAGAGATAGCCGAAACTATTTTTAGAATCATGAGTCAAATGGGTGTTACTTTTTCTCATGCAAAATTTAATGCACTTCTAACAACATATTTTGAAGAAGCACAACGAGCAATCGCCCAATATAGTGTGATATCTGAAGTAAATGGATTGCATTATGACAGGCAAAAAGAGTTAGTAGCTATTAGAGAGTTTACCCAGTCTTTAAGAGTAGCAAATGAAGAGTTTAATAAAGATCCAATGGGTGTACCTTTACTATCTGCATGGACAGCAGTACGTTCTGTATTACCAAATTTTACTTATCAATTTAATGAAGCGGTGAGGCTAGATAATGCATAAAAAATTTGAAAGTATCTATAAACGTTTAGAACTTTTATATAGTAAAGAAGATGCACTTTATGCTAAAAAAGAGATACAAAAATTACTCTCTTCTTATAGTGATAAAATCAAATCTAAGCCGTATACACTAACACAAAAAGATGTGATTCTTATCACATATGGTGATCAAGTTGTCCGACCTGATGAAGAGCCATTGGTAACATTGAAGCTTTTTTTAGATGAACATGTAAAAGATGTGATAAATACCGTACATATTTTACCTTTTTATCCATACTCGTCTGATGATGGGTTTTCGGTGATTGATTACAAAGATGTCTCACCTAGGATGGGAGACTGGAGTCATATTCATGAACTAAGTGATAGTTATCGTTTAATGTTTGATGGGGTTATTAACCATATATCCCAGTATTCATACTGGTTTAAAAGTTTTTTGGCAAATGACCCAAAATATAAAGACTTTTTTTTAGATATGGATCCCTCCCTTGATCTGTCAAAAGTAGTGAGACCACGTACATTGCCATTACTTCATGAATATAAGGATGTTGATGAAAAGATACATTATGTATGGACTACTTTTAGTAAAGATCAAGTTGATTTAAATTATAAAAACTATAAAGTGCTTATAGCTGTACTAGATGCACTTTTGTTTTATGTACAACAAGGTGCAAATATTATAAGGCTTGATGCTATCGCTTTTGTGTGGAAAAAAGTTGGAACAAGCTGTATTCACCTGCCTCAGACACATGAACTGATACAACTAATGCGTGAAGTATTGCATCTAGTATCTCCAGAGTTGAATATCATCACCGAAACCAATGTCCCACATGATGAAAATATATCTTATTTTGGCAATGGTGAAAATGAGGCACAGATGGTTTATAATTTTGCATTAC
>JALSQA010000309.1 GCA_026985685.1 Campylobacterales bacterium
CTAAAAGAGGTAAACCTCCAATACCCACAAGAGAATAAAACAATATATCAATGTGAACATCTGGAAACAGTCAATACAAGGTATTATGAAAAAAGTTTGGATGCAATAAAGAATTGGAAAAAGCTCAGATCCTTTTCGGCATATTGCGATAACCTAGAATCATTTGAAGGACTTGATCGTTTTGATAAGTTACAAACGTTTACACTTGAAGTAACATCACATTTTCAATCGTTTCACGGTATCCATAGCCAAAGTATCAAAACATTTTATGTATATACAGAAGCCAAAAAAACACCCAAAACATTGGAGGGAACATCGGGTCTTGAAGTAGTAGAAGATATAGCGTTGAATGGTTTTAAGCAACTAGAGTCTATCGGTGATTTGCATCAATGTCATAGCCTCAAAAAGTTGACCTTTGAAAATTGTAAAATACCAAGTGATATTTCAAAAATAAGTTCACTGACAAATGTGGAAAAATTAATCTTTGATGATTGCAAAGAGATGGAATCATTGGAGTTTGTCACAAAATTACCTAACTTAAAATATTTATCATTTGATGGCAACACAAAAATCATAGACGGCAATCTTAAATTTTTAAAAAAACTACATAACAACGGAACAGAAATATATTTCAATGATAGAAAACATTACAGCATAAAGTATAAAGATTTGGATAGATAAAATAATGCTACGCCACCTGCTACTATCCTCCCTACTCTCCTTTTTGGCTTTTGCCAATGTCCCAAATAAAGAGTTGTCTAGTCATAATGGACAAGTGAGAATAGCTTTCTCTTTACAGGAGAGCAAAGAGATAGTGAGACAAATAACTACTATCTAAGAGCTAGATACTATAGTCCAAATATAGCTAGATTTTTAAGTTATGATAGCTATAATGGTAAAGCCATAAACCCACTTAGTCAAAACCACTACCTCTATGCCGGTGCCAATCCGGTGATGTATGTGGATCCTAGTGGGCATATGTTTGGTGGAGTAGCTAGTATTTCTCTTTCCTTGTCGATGTCGTCAATTTTGAGTTCAGGAATAATCAGCCTTGGTATAGCCGGTGGAATCTTATTCCAGTTGAGAGCGAATAAGCAATACTATATCAATGTAAGATATGGCAAGGGACATGGATATGTTCATGCTAGTAGTATTCATGGTAATACTGGTTATCAATATGATTTTGTGTATAGAATGGATTATGCGTTGGCAGCAGAATTAGGAGCACCTGTATTGGGATATATCAAAAAAACAACTACAGGCAATTTTTTTAATTCTAGTTTTGTAAAATTATCAAATCATCAGTTTAAAGCTTGGGAGCTTGCAATATTTAAAATTTTTCCTAAAGCCCCTGATAATGGAAGATATGGTCGTCGATATATGATTTATTGGAAACCAGTATTTAATTGTTACGGATATGCGTATTATGCCTACCTTCAAGGTATAGTTGCCATGCTAACAATACCTTCATTGTAGAGGTAAAATATGATTTTGGAAATTATAAGTAAATTGAAATATTTTATAAATAGAAAAATTTTATTGATGAAGTATGGTTCAAGCGAAGGAGAAATTTATATACAAAATGATTTTGTATATCTTACTGTACAAGAAGATTATAAAAGTAGAATTGCTATCGGAAATATAACTGACATTATATATAACATGGATAATAAAGGTTATTATTTTAGAGTAAAAGCAGTTAGGAAAAACGAAAAACAGTTTTTTTTCGATAGAAAGTATGATATAAGATATAGGGCAAAAAATTTAAATGTCTTTATTGAAAGTATCAAAAGTTTAAATATTCAATTGACGCCAGATTTTGGTCAATATGGTGCTTTATATGAACAACAACAAGAGGGCATAATACAGTATTGCACATTGAGAAATAAATATTTATTGACAATAATTAAAGATACACAAAATACTTTTCATCTAAATCATGGAAATTTTGATAGGAATAATCATAAAATTATTGACCTTAATAATCTCAGTATTGAAAACGAAATGAGACATTATGGTCAAAATATGTCTTCTCATAAGATTTATAATGTATCATTTGGAGTTTATATTCTCGATAAAAAAATAACATTTGATAGAGGATTTTGCTTGGCAACTGTTGATTTAAGTGGTTGCAATAATAGCCCTATGGTATATGGTGATGATATTTTTTATTCATTTGATGA
>JALSQA010000310.1 GCA_026985685.1 Campylobacterales bacterium
CCACCAGTACTTTCGAGTGATTTTAATTTTTCATAAAGAGGTTTGATAATCTCTAAAGCACTTGGATTTGGTTTGATACGGACAGAATAGTATCCTATGATATTGTTATTGTTGTCATAAGAAGGAGTTACATTTGCATAAACCCAATAAAAACTACCATCAGCTGATAGATTTTTTACATATGCAAAAATCTCTTTTCCGCTTTGTACATGATCCCACAATAGCTTAAAGACGATCTTTGGCATATCTGGATGTCTTACGATACTATGGGGCTTTCCTAAAAGCTCAGATTCGGGAAGTTTTGCCATTTGCATAAATATTTCATTACAATAGGTTATCTTTCCTTTTGTATCTGTTTTAGAGACGATAAAGTCATCTGTATTCATCGTGAGTTCACGATTGTTTGGTACGGGTGCACTCATAAGTGGCTCCTTATATTTGGATTGGTTTGCTATAATATCGTCAGAAACAAATTTAGTTTTAGGGGATAGGGGAAATGTTAATAGATGGACACAATAGGGTAGTAAATTATTTACGGGTATCAGTAACAGAGAGATGTAACTTTCGATGTCAATACTGCATGCCTGACAAACCTTTTTCATGGGTTCCACGGGAGAACTTACTCTCTTTGGAAGAGTTGTTTTTGTTTATCAAAGCTGCCATGGATGAGGGAATCGATAAAGTACGTATTACAGGAGGTGAACCACTTCTTAGAGAAGGATTAGACCAGTTTGTAGCGATGATTTATAATCATAATCAAGATGTAGATCTAGCTTTGACAACCAATGGTTATCTTTTAAAACAAACAGCACAGAAGCTGAAAGATGCTGGATTAAAGCGATTAAATATCTCTTTAGATTCTCTTAAACCAGAAATTGCAAAGCAGATTGCTCAAAAAGATGTTTTAAAAGATGTTTTAGAAGGAATAGAAAAAGCACTTGAAGTTGGATTAAAAGTCAAGGTTAATATGGTTCCACTTAAAGATATCAATGATAATGAAATTGTAGATATTTTAGACTTTTGTAAAAAAAGAGGTATAGAAGTTCGCTTTATTGAGTATATGGAAAATGCTTTAGCAAATGATTCTATTAAAGGTTTACTTGGCAAAGAGATTTTAGAAAAAGTTAAAGAAAAATATACAATTAAAAAAGTTGGAAGAGAAGGGAGTAGTCCATCTTTTTCATATCTTTTGGAAGATGGGTATAAATTTGGATTGATTGATCCTCATAAACATGACTTTTGCGAGACTTGCAATCGTATCCGACTAACTGCTGAAGGACATTTGATACCTTGTCTATATTTTGATGAAGCTATGAGTATCAAAGATGCTGTTCAAAAAGGTGATGTACCAAAAGCGGTGGATATACTTAAAACAGTACTAAGAGAGAAGCCAAAAGAGAACCGCTGGAGTGATGATGAGAGTGAAACTTCAAGTAGAGCTTTTTATGAAACAGGTGGTTGATAGATGATTATAAGAAAGTTATTTAAATTTGAAAATGCTCATGTTGTAAGAGGATGTACTAGCCAAAGATGTAAGTATAGTATACATGGACACTCTTATAAGATAGAAATATTGTTTGAATCAAACTACCTGGATCAAGGTCAAATGGTGTATGACTTTGGATTAACCAAGACTACTATCAAAGAGCTTATAGATTCTTTTGATCACGCAACAGCGATATGGGATAAAGATGATATCTCATATATAGAAGCTATTAAAAAATTTAGCAAAAGATGGGTAGCTTTACCAGTTTCTCCTTCTGCTGAACAATTTTCTCGTGTGATATTTTTGATGATAGATAAATTGTTGTCACAGACTAAGATGCAAAATGGGGAAAAAGAGGTTAAACTTCATAGTGTGATAGTACATGAAACAGATACAGGATATGCCCAGGGATTTCGAGAAGATGCTTATAGTACGCTGATGGGTAAGATTGATTTAAAAGATATTGTTTTTAGTGAACAGATTAAACTTGAGTGGAGTGATCCTTTGATGTGGGATAAGGTTTTGGCTGGTGAATTATTTATTAACCCTAAGCCAAAATAAATAAAAACAATATTCAACATACTTTAATCTATAAGCAGTAAAATAGACATGTAAAACTTTAATAACAGGAGATAAAATATATGAAAAAAACATTTATATATTCATTGGTAGTAGCGGCGTTTTTAGTAGGTTGTGGTGATTCAGCAAAAGAGGCAGCAAGTGCAGCAGCTGATAAAGCAAAAGAAGCTACAAGTAGTGTAACAGATACAGTAAAAGAAGCAGCTTCAAATGTTGCTAGTAAAACAGTTGATGCAGCAAAAAGTGCAGCTACAGGTGCAGTTGAAGCCGTAAAAGAAGGAAAAGATGTTGCAACAGCAGCAAAAGATGCAGTAGCAAAAACAGCAAGCGATGCAGTTGAAGCTACAAAAGAAGCAGCAAGTAGTGCAGTAGATACAGCAAAAGAAGCAGCTTCAACAGCAGTAGAAAAAACAGTAGATACTGCAAAAGAAGCTACAAGCAGTGCAAAAGAAGCAGTTGCAGGTGCCGCAGCAACAGCAACTACAGCAGTAGCAGCAGCTACAGGTGGAGCTGATGGTGCAGCAGTATTTAAAAAATGTGCAGCTTGTCATGGTGCAAAAGCAGAGAAAAAAGCATTAGGTGCTAGTCAAGTTATCGGTGGCTGGGATGCTACAAAAATTGAAGACGCACTTAAAGGTTACAAAGCTGGAACTTATGGTGGAGCTATGAAAGGTGTTATGAAAGGTCAAGTAGGATCATTAAGTGATGCAGATATTAAAGCAGTAGCTGGTTATATTTCTGGTTTAAAATAGTTAAATTTTAACGATAGGGAAAAAGGTTTGAAACTTTTTCCCTACACCACTAATACTCGGAATCGGAAGGCTTCGCCTCCGCATTTGTGGACTAAAAGCACCATTTCCTATAATGACCTTTAAGATAAAAAGTCCTTAAATTCACTTTCCAAAAACTCCCATCTCATAGGAAGAAACTTTACTAAATCATCTTTGGATAATGTATCTGTTTTGGGATCTATAACAATCAGTCCATTACAGTGATTTAATACATTGACCATGCCAGGTGCAAATTTTTCTATAGGTGTAAAAGTCCTACCATTATAATTTCCTGGAATGATGTTTGAGATTGGACGAGGAGAGGTTATATCTTGAGTTATTTTGGTCGTGATATACCCATGAAATGAATTTTTCATTCCACTTAATCTGCGAAGTAAAAATGTACCAAAAATTTCAAAGTTTAAAGAGCTAGCGAGTGGATTTCCTGGTAAATTTAGAACAAATGTATCTCCTATCTTGCCAAATGTTGTAGGTTTGCCTGGTTTGATTTGAACTTTATTAAAAAAGGTATTCATGCCAAGCTGTGTAAATGATTCTTTTGTAAAATCAGCTTCACCAACACTCACCCCACCACTTGTAACAATAACATCGCAATCTTGTGCAGAGTTTATAAGTTCTTTTAGTGACTCAACACTATCTTGACTCTTGCCTACAAATCTAGTTTGTGCACCTAACTCTTTTGAACGAGCTAGTAGATATAGGGTATTTGAATTGTATACCTGAGATTCTTTTAGTTGTTCAAAATGTAGTTTAAGTTCATTTCCACTTGCAAAAACACCAACACTCACTTTTCTATAAACTTCGATATGCGTGATTCCCTGACTAGCAAAGAGTGCTATGTGTGAAGAGTTTATCTTCTCTCCTTTTGTTATTATATCCTCACCTTGTGAGATATCCTCTCCCTTATATCTGATATTTGCACCAAATTTAACAGCTTTTTTTATAGTTATACTTTTTTCATTTATGGTTGTATTTTCTTGTGGGATGATGGTATCAACACTAGATGGAACTCTAGCACCTGTAAGTATTTTGATGCACTGGGTATCTTTTAACTCATAACTATGTGAATCACCTGCCAATATCTTACCAATGATCTCATAATTTTCAGCTTCTCCGCACAGACCATAACCATCCATAGCAGAGTTATTAAATGTAGGTAGTGCTATTGTGGCTTGTAATGTTTGTGAAGAGACTCTATATAGTGCATTTTCTATAGGAATAATTTCAGTAGAGAGGGTATTTTGGGTACTTTCTTCAATAAGATTTAGTGCTTCAAAGATGCTTACAGGCATATAGATTCTCCAGTTTTAGTTAAGGGCACCTCTAAAAACCCTAGGTACTCATAACATCACTAGCTTTTTCTTGAGTCTTGGCACTCACTCGCAGGACTAGCCTTAGCTAATTCAAGAGTGAGTAACGACGCATAAGGAAAAGCTAGTGATGCCCACAGGGTGGGCATTGAAAACGCAATCTTTCACAAGATATTTATTCAACTTAGCTACGGCTAGGTTTTCATAAATCTCTTGCAAAATCTTACATTTTCAATGCCCATTATGAGTGCCTAGGGTTTTTAGATGTGCCCTTTATATATTGTATCTAAATCTCTATAATCTATCTCTTTTCAAGTATATGAAGATATTCGACCGTAGAGTCAGCTTTATGTTTTCTGTTTTCATTTTTATCTGCTTTGAAACGTTGGTATGGTGTATGTGTTAAATCATAATGACCATATTTTTCCATTATTTTACGCACTTGTGAAGGAGGCATGAGCCCTTCGTTGTTATAACTTAAAAATATATATCTAAAGTCAGCGTTTTTGATTAAATCTTCAAAACTATTTTGTACTTCTTTTGTTTTACAATATGAAGATTTTCTATATTCTGGCATACCTGTGATACCTTTTGGTATAAAAGGTTTATATGAAGCTATAGTATTTAAGATATGATAATTTGCACCATATTGTCTGGCATTGTAGGGAGGGTCAAGGTATAAAATGTCACCTGAAATATTTTGGATTAGTTCATTGCTATCTTCTTGATATACTTCATGTGTTGTCTGTGTTCTTTCAAATAGTGCAGCTTCTAGTATGAAATTTTTTTGAGCTGATTTTTTGAGCTGTTTTAAAAATGCACCATAAACAGATGCTGTATTTGCTACTTTATCAGCAGATTCCAGTAATGAAGCTAATAGAAAAAAGTAGAGGTCTGGTTTTTCTTTATACTTTTCAATCTCTTGTCGAATAGCATCTATTTTTTGTCCATTTTCATTGCTGAAATAATTTCTGCCACTTCCTCCGCCTAAACAGTAGTGTTTATAGATAAATCCCTTTTTAGGTTGCAAGTTGTTTAGTTCTTCAAAAAGATCACCATATATTATGATAGAGTTATTTTGTATATAGTTTCTGTTTAAGATATAACTAAAATATTCAAAATCATTGCTAATTACTTTTTTGACATTTGCTTTGAATGTTCTGCCTACGATACCAGTTCCTGCAAAAATATCACAAAATGTCTTATCATGAAGTGTGCCACAGGCATCATGTATTTTGTCAAATAAAAAAGGTGATAATTTACGTTTTGATCCTATATAATTCATGCCTTTATTATAGCTTATAAAGTTTCAAGTACGATTTTTGCTAGATAAAGTGCTTTACTTCTGTGCGAAAGTTTTTGTTTTATCTGCTCATCTAACTCACCAAGTGTCTTGTCAAATCCTTGAGGGATAAACATAGGATCATAGCCAAAGCCTTTATCTCCTCTTGCCTCATCGATAACATCACCATGCATCCATCCATGAACACTAAATTCACCTTTATCTGTCACTATAGCCATAGCTGCAGTATAGTATGCTGGTGTCTTTTTTATATTATTTATTTTTAATTCATTTATGAGTTTATGTAAATTTTCTTTATCACTTGCATTTTCACCTGCATAACGTGCACTATAAATACCTGGAATATTTCCAAGTTTTGGTACAGTAATACCACTATCATCTGATAGAACAACAAATTTATCATCAATATAAGGTTTGATTTTGTCATAAATCGATTTAGCTTTGATCAAGGCATTTTCCTGATATGTTTTTCCATCTTCTATGATATCAAAACTGTTGATTATTTGAGAGTAGGGCAGAACTTCATGTTTAGAACAATAAGCTTGTATTTCGCTTATTTTACCTTGATTGCCACTTGCAAGAATTATTTTCATCTTCAACCTTCTTTTAGATAATTAGGACTATAATTGTCCAACATTTATAGATGGGTATATCTATATGATTTTGACAGATATGTCCATATGTAAATTATATCACAACTAGGGGATTTTATGATTAAATCAGTATTACCACTCAGTATGATTATCGCACTGAGATTTTTTGGTCTTTTTATCGTACTTTCTGTGCTTTCAGGATATGCAAAAGACTTGCCGGGGGGAAATGCATTTTTAGCAGGTATAGCACTTGGTGGATATGCTTTAACACAAGCTGTATTACAGGTGCCTTTTGGTGTCATGAGTGATAAAATAGGGCGAAAGAAAACACTTTTAGTCGGTCTTTTGATTTTTGCTTTAGGTTCGGTTGTAGCTGGTATGGCAGACAATATTTATATGTTGCTTGTTGGTCGTTTCTTACAGGGAGCAGGTGCTATTGGATCTGTTGTAACTGCTATGATTGCAGATCATGTTCGTGAAGATCAGCGTGCTCATGCTATGGCGATTATGGGTATGGTGATCGCGATGAGTTTTGCTGCAGCTATGCTTTTTGGTCCTATTATAGCTGGATATTTTTCTGTTAGTTCACTCTTTTGGTTGACAGCTATTTTGGCATTGACTGCACTTTTGATTTTATTTACCGCTGTACCTGAACCACCAAAAATTATCCATCATTACAGTGAAGAAGAGGCGAAGATTAAACATGTGTTTAAAGACAAAGATCTTGTTCGTATGTATATAACTTTTTTGTTTCACAGCTCTACTATGGCGATTGCCTTTTTTATTATTCCTATTTTGATGAAGAGTAAATTTGGTATGACTCCTATGGATTACTGGAAAGTTTATCTACCTGCTGTTATTCTTGGTATCTTAGCGATGGGACCAGCTGCTGTTTTTGGAGAGAAGTATAGTAAAGGAAAAGAAGTATTTGTTATTTCTGTATTATTTATCATCGCTTCATTTGCTTTGATGGGGTTTGCAAACTCTTTTATGCTTTTTGCAGTAGGAGCAGCTTGCTTTTTTATTGGGTTTAATATGTTTGAACCTCTTTTGCAATCTTTTGTTGCAAAATTTGCCAAAGTTCACCAAAAAGGTGCGGCACTAGGTGTAGCTAATACATTTGCTTATGTAGGTATATTTTTAGGTGGTGCTATTGGTGGCTGGCTGTATCAGCACTATGATGAAAAAGGTGTTGCTATTTTTGTTATGTTGTTGTCACTATTATGGATTTACTGGATTATAGGCATGAGAAATCCAGGACTTCGTAAAAATCTATTTTTGCCAACTGACAAATATGATACCCAAAAAATTGCTATGTTAAAAACCACCAAAGGGGTAGGGGATTTTTATATCAATGAAACAGAGGGAACTATCATCGTAAAATATGAAGATGAAGTTATCTCTGAAGATGAGTTGAGAAAGATGCTTTTAAAATAGCTACTTGGCTTACTTTACTCTCTTTTTTGCTTCACTACTAGCAGCAACACTTTTGCCAGGTGGTAGTGAAGCACTCTTGCTTTATGACCTTTCTCAATCTCTTAATATTTGGTTACTATTTATATCTGCTACATTAGGAAATACTTTAGGTTCTATAATTAATTATATTTTAGGGCGAAAAGGAATTGAATATTTATTGAAAAATGGCTATACCAAACAAAAAGATATAAATCGGGCAGATAAATTGTTTGCCAAATATGGAGCTGTTGTTTTACTCTTTTCATGGATGCCTATCATCGGCGATCCAATCACTTTTGTCGCAGGTGTTTTGAAGTATAGATTTAGATGGTTTGTATTTTTGGTACTGTGTGCAAAGGGATTACGGTATTTGGTGATTATTTGGTTAAAATATATTATGGTCATGTTTTGAAATCAAAAAGAGAACGAATATACTTAATTGACAATCAGCTCAAAAGATGATATGATTATTACTACTAATCAGCTCAAAAGGTGAATAATAATGAAAAAAAAGTGGATATGGCAAGATGCTTGTTATCCAGATTTTAAATACGATAGTTATGATTTTATCTCTGAAATATCTAAGATATCATATGATATAGGTCTGTGTGAGGGTGTGTTGAACTTTATTGATGATGTTAGTGAGTTAGATATTACAACAAAATCCATAACTGATGATATTGTTAGCAATTCACTTATAGAGGGAGAGCTTTTACAAAGAGAGAGTATTCGTTCATCTGTTCGTAAAAAGATAGATCCTCACTGGATGATGGATCATGATAATTCTACGCAAAAAAGTGATATATTAGTAGATCTTTTTATAGATATCATGACAAATAAAAAAGAAATGACCAAACAAAGGCTTAGTAAATACAATAAAATTTTAGTTGATAAAAATAATTTCTTTGATGTGCATCCTGGTAAATTTAGAGATTATGATGATATGCAGATAGTTAGTGGTGCTTTTGGCAAGGAAAAGGTTCACTATCAAGCACCAGCAGCTAAAGATATTGAAAAAGATTTAAATAAATTATTGTATTTTATAAATAATTCTAAAGAACATCCTTTTATAAAGAGTGCTGTTAGCCATTTTTGGTTTGTAACTATTCATCCATTTGGAGATGGTAATGGAAGATTGGGAAGGTTAATAGCAGATTTTATACTCTCTAAAGAGATTGGAAATATTTACAGGTTTTTTTCTATATCTAGTCAAATAAATAAGGATAAAAAAAGATATTATGAACTTTTAGAAAAGCATCAAAATATCGCTACAAATCCTCAGTTAAAACTCAATGATTGGATTTACTGGCATTTAGGTATCTTAGAAAAAGCTATAAATGAAACAATGCTAGTTTTGAAAAAAATCAATCAAAAGATAATATTTTGGCAAAATATAAAAGATATTGAACTAAATAGTCGTCAAAAAAAAGTTATAACAAAACTTTTGGATTTTGGTATAGACAATTTTAAAGGAGGATTAAGCACCAAAAAATATGTATCTATGACTAAAGTTTCAGAAGCTACAGCAAAAAGAGATATATCAGCACTTTTAAAAATGGGAATATTAGTTAAAGAAGAAGGTTCAAATGGTAGAAATACCAGATACCAGCTATCCCATAATAATTAATTTTTAGGAAGTCTTGCTTTTCCTTTCTGGTGCCCAAGCTCTAGCTTGGGCACCAGAAGCTTGGGAAATATTTGAATTTTTTAGATGTGCCTTTAATGACATTGAGGA
>JALSQA010000311.1 GCA_026985685.1 Campylobacterales bacterium
CATAGGATACTATTCTGTACGTATCAAACCAAATCCAAGTGCTTTAGAGATTATCAAACCTCTTTATGAAAAATTAAAATCACTCGAAAGTACTGGTGGAATATCTGCTTCACAAAGCTATTTAGAAAAATTATTACAAGAAAAAGGAGTTAGCTATGATGAGTTTATTGTCTCGATCCAATCAGCATAAAAATAAAAGTGGTTCATTACTTGAAAAGATAGATTATGCCGTCTTAGAAGCTGCAAATGGAAATATAGAAGTTCGTATTACAGGTATCAATCCAAATGATCCACTTGCACAAACTGCATGGAATATAAATAATATGCTTGATCAAGTAGAGGCTACACTTAGAGGTACTGCAAATGCACTGCAAAGTGCAGGCAATGGGGAAACATACAGAAAAGTCTTTTGTCAAGGATTAAAAGGCACCTTTAAACAAAATTGTCAACTATCTCAAAAGGCAGTTGCAGATGTCATAGAAGCAAATAAAAGTCGTCTCAAGAGCGAACTCTCTTTAGATCTAAATGAAATAAGCGGTGGCATAAAAGAGGGAATGCAAGTTATTCAAAAAGATTTGATGGAGAGTATAGATCAGATAAATGAAATCACAACTCTTTCATCAAAAACAGCTGAACAATCTGACTCTAGTATGCAAGTAACAGCAGAACTTTCAGATAAATTAAATAACCTCATTGAACTTATCTCAGGAGTAACTGATGCCGCTAGTTCACTTAGTGAAAGAACTGGCGAAATCACATCAGTTGTAAACCTCATCAAAGATATCGCAGATCAGACAAACTTACTAGCATTAAATGCGGCTATAGAGGCAGCAAGAGCTGGTGAACATGGACGAGGATTTGCCGTAGTTGCAGATGAAGTTAGAAAATTAGCAGAGAGAACACAAAAAGCTACAGCTGAAATCGCCATAACAGTCCAAACACTACAGCAAGAGACAATGGATATCCAGTCAAATGTAGAACAAGTCAATGAAATTGCGACAACATCAGGTGAGACTGTTGAAGTATTTCAATCAACACTAGCAGACTTTAATCAAGATGCAAATACTACAGCACATAGTGCAGAAAAGGTAAAATTAAAAGCCTTTACAACTTCAGTAAAAGCAGATCACATAGTATACAAAGCAAATGTTTATAATACTGTTTTATATGATGATGGTAATGAAAGTCAACGAATTACTCATAATGATTGTAAATTTGGAAAATGGTATAACGATGAAGGGAAAAAGCTATTTGGTAAAACAGCATCTTTCAAAGCACTGGAAAAAGTACACGCAGGTGTTCATGAAAATGCAAATAAAAATATAGCAATCACAGATAAACCTCTTGTAAAAGCGGTAATTCCTGAAATACTTGAAAATTTCAAAGCTATGGAAAAATCAAGTGATACTCTTTTTAATCAACTAGATAATATAGTTGAAGAAGTTCTTTAATAAAGTAAATTCATAGGTTTAAAAAGCTCATGTGCTTTTGGATCAGTGATAAACGAAATATTGTAAGGATGAGGTAAGATATGTTTTTTAAAACATCTTGCCTCATCAATCTTTTCCACATCCTGGGCAATTTTACCAAATAAAATCAACTCTATATCTTTATCACAAAGAAGTTCTAAAAACTTATGAACAAAATCTCGCCATGCTTTTATATGTTTTTTACTTTCTTCTTTTGAACTAAATACCAATGCCATGTTAAGTAACAAAACACCATTTTTCTCAAAATTTTCACGCAAGGAGTGAATAGTTTGGATATATTTTGATTTATCTATTTTGGAGACTGCTTCTTTTGAAAAATCTTCTTTTAGTTTTCCATCACATACTAAAAGCATTTTTATAAAATTTCTCAAGCTTGTTGCACGATTAACCTCTTTTGAAAGTCCATGTTCACTAAAAAGAGTTTTTACTTTACCATCTATAAAAGCATATCCAATAGCACTCTCTTCTCTAGGATAGGGATCTTGTCCAAATAAAATATATTTTGTTTGATCCAATGGCAATGTTTTAAACGCATTTAAAAAATTTTCTTTATCAGGGAAATAGTTACTATCTTTTTGCAAAAACTCTAAATATTCATCATCAAATACGCTAAAACAATCTTCTAATATATCCTGCCATGAGGAGTGAACATTTGAAATCATTTAAGATTTGCTATTTTTAG
>JALSQA010000312.1 GCA_026985685.1 Campylobacterales bacterium
TTTATAACTATGCAAAACAATTAGCAATACAAGTTAAATATTTCCTTCCTGGTGGTACTTATTATTATGAAATTCTAAAACAACTCGCTCTTGACAAATCGTACGATATTGGGTACGATATAGGAAAAATATTAGGGGTTTTTATGGCAAAAATTATATCAGTAAGTCAAGCTAGAACAGATATTTATAATTTAATAGATGAAACTGCACAAACACATGAACCTATATTTATCACAGGTAAAAGAAATAATGCTGTAATGCTTTCACAAGAAGATTGGACTGCAATAGAAGAAACATTATATTTAAATTCCATAGAAGGAATGACCTCTTCAATCATAGAAGCTATGAATGCACCAGATAGTGATTTTAGCGAAGATATTGAATGGTAAGGTATAAAATACTTTATAGTAAATTTGCACTAAAAGATGCTAAAAAATTATCTCGTGCAAACTTGGATATGAAGGCTAAAGAGTTGATTGATATTTTGAGGATAAATCCATTTCAAAGTCCACCTCCTTATGAAAAATTAGTTGGAAACCTAAAAGGTTCTTATTCAAGAAGAATAAATATTCAACATAGAATAGTTTATGAAGTAAGAGAAAAAGACAAAGTAGTTAGAATCTTAAGGATGTGGTCACATTATGGAGAATAAGATCATTAGTTGGTGAGGAATACAAATCATAGAGACTGTGAATTTAGTCCAGTGAGATATTGGAGAAAATGAAAAAAACAATGTAAATATACAGATGGAGAGATTCAAGATTTCTCTGTTGTTAAAGATTTTTTGCCATCACCAAAAGAGTTAGCATTTCATCTTATGATAATTGTTATTTTACAAAGTTTAGATGTTTTCATGATAAACAATAGTGGCATTAAGGGTTTATCATCGTTTCTCACCTGTGAGTAAAAATATTTTAAACTCTTTATGTGGTTTCTCTATGGTACTTGCATGGTGGATTTTTATGTTAGTAAATCCATTATCATGTGTTATCTGTTTTAGTGTATTGGTATCAAATCCGTGGTGATATACACCTGTGTTGTCGCTGTGAAATGTTCCATCTTCTTTTTCTAGATCAGCAAGAGCTATGAAGCCGTTTGGTTTTAGTAGTGTGTGTAGTTTTTTCATAAGAGCTGGGATGTTTTCTATATGATGGATGGTCATGGATGAAATGATTGCGTCAAATTTTTTTGTTGTTTTCAACTCCATGATATCACTTTGGATACTCTGTGTTTCACAAGCAAAGTCATCTTGCTTTTCTTTAAATACTTCAAGCATTGATGGGGAGTTGTCTAAAGCTGTTATTTTTCCTACTTTTTGAGCTAGAAAAAAACTAAGCAATCCTGTTCCAGCTCCTAGATCAAGAAGATGCATTTCATGTGTCAGTGGTATATTTTCGACGATTTTTTCAGCGATTGCTTTTGCATTTTGGACGCGGAGGGATTTCATATCCCATGATTTTGATTTGTGTGCGAATAGATCTTTTTTCATACGTTTGTCTCCCATAGTAGTGCTATTTCTACATCATGAATATCACTTCTTCTTGGTTTGATATAAAACTCTTGGATTTCATAGTTGTCTATTTCGTACTCTTCTTGAATTTCATCGATTTCTTGACTGAGGTTATCTTCAAGATCATATAATTCATCTTCTATCTCTTTGACTCTCTCTTGTGCACGAGAGACATCATCTTTTTCACGATAGACTTTTCCTGCATTTCTTAGTGTCGATCCTGCTTTTGCTGTTGTACTTCGTTTGATAGCACTTCTACCTAAAAAAGCATCCAAAATAGTCATCCCAAAAGAGAGCATGGCATTTGTTGTACTTGCACTAACATCGGATTCTTCTTTTTGCAGTCGCTCTTGTGCTCTGGCTAATCTTTTTTCAATACTATTTCGTTTTTTTGTATATTTTTCTTTGAGCTTTTCGATCTCTTCTTCTTTCTCTTGACGCAGATAATCCAACACACGTACTTTAAAATCTTCTTTGGACTCATCAAGTTCTGACTCTAGTTTGAGTTTTTCGATACGATAGAGTGTGATCTTTTTTTGTCTATAAAGGTAGTTTTGAAACTCTTTTTCTAATGGTTTAAGATTTTTAGCATCAACTATAAAAGATGGGAGAGGTTCATATGCACAGTTTTCTATACCTTGAATATCGTATAGATCAAAA
>JALSQA010000313.1 GCA_026985685.1 Campylobacterales bacterium
ACGCAGGGGTGATGTATTCGCTCTCTTATGATGCTTACCCACAAGAGAAAGTAGATAGTATGCTAAAAATAAATCTCGAAGCACCGATAAAGCTGATAGAGTGTTGTGTCAAAGCTGGGGCAACGCGTGTTGTAAACAATGCCTCCATAGCTGGACAAATTGGTCATCCTGATGTGTGGTATGCTGTAAGTAAAGCAGGTTTAATCAATGCAACAAAAAGCTTTGCCAAAATTTTTAAAGGTAAAGTGATTATCAATGCTGTTGCTCCTAGCCCTGTGGAGACGGATATGCTAGAAACTATTCCAGTAGCTAGAAGAGAAGCATTTTTAAAAACCGTGGTATCTGGAAGATTTGCCACACCTGATGAAGTAGCCAAGGCTATGGTATGGTTGGCTACTGAGTCACCTGAGTATATCAATGGAACGACGATTGATGTAAATAATGGGTCGTATATGAGGTAGATGAAATATGTATTATACAAAATACTATACTCTCCAACACCTAAAAGAAGAAAACGCCATTCTTTTAGAGTGGAAACAATTTTGCAAAGGCAAGGACTACCAAGAGCCATTTCGTTATGGATTAGAGCTTATCAAAAAACACAATATCACCACATGGATAACAGACACCACCAATGGCTTTGAAAATGAAGAAGCAGATACAATGTGGCTACTCAAAGAGATAATGCCAAAGTTTATAGATAGTTCTTTGGGAAAGATAGTATTTGTTATTTCTGATGACAGTCCTTTAATGGGCGAGATATTGGGACAGAAAGAGGCATTGGAAAAGTATTTTGAAGTGGAGTTGATAGATGATAAACATAGCTAAGATCTCTCCTCCTCTTCGTCATCTAAATTTAAAAATGGGAGAACAAGGTAAAAATGATATTGCCAAATGTTTTAATAAATAATCATGATAAAAAGATCATAAGTTGCGATAGTGTATTTGCTTTTGCTTATGTAAATAACAAAACACAAGATAAAATGCTAATTCGCAATACTACGCATGTTATGGTATTTTTAACACAAGGTAGAAAAAAGCTCTCAACAAAAGATGAAGAGATATTTTTAAAAGAGGGGATGATTCTTTGTTTGCGACAAGGTAACTATTTTATGCGAGAAGTCCTGAGCGAGAGAGGGGTTTATCAAGCTTTTTTAGTCTATTTTGATGATTTGTTTATCACAAACTTCCTAAAAAAATATGCCATTACTTTAGATGATGTTACTTCCAAAGAGATTGTATCATTTCGAGCTGATACTGTTTTGGAGTCGCTTGTCAAAGCATATTCACTTTACATCGAGCAAGATTTGGAGCAAAAAAATGAGATTTTAAAACTAAAAACTGAAGAGATTTTGCTCTACCTTCTAAGCACACAAAAGTATAAGTGTAAAGGTTTTTTACATGCTATTCAAAGCACCGCAAAAGACAGAATCAAATTTATATTAGAAAACAATCTTGACATCATCGAAAATGTTGAAGATATGTGTAACCTACTTCGTATTACAAAACATGAGTTAAGAGATTATTTTAAAAACAGATTGCATACATCTCCCAAAATATGGTTGGACAAAAAACGATTGGAAAAAGCATCTTTTCTTCTAAAAGAGTCAAATGAACCAATCTCCTCTATCGCCACAACTTGTGGATACAGTTCGCTCTCATGGTTTGGAAGTCAATTTAAAAAAGTGTATGGTCTCTCACCAAAAGTATACAGAGAACAAAACCGATAATATTTGGAAACTTTCTTATACTATCTATCTCAAATTTACGATAAAATTAGTTTAACTTTTATTTTTAGGAGAGAATTATGAAAAAGTTCATTTTAATCACATTTTTATCAGCAAGTATCATGTTTGCAGGTAGTTTTACATTGACAAGCACTGATTTGAGAGGTCAGCTTACTAAGGCACAGGAGTTTAACGGTTTTGGTTGTAATGGGCAAAATATTTCACCCAAGCTACACTGGGAAAATCCACCCAAAGGAACAAAAAGTTTTGCTATTACCGTGTATGATCCCGATGCTCCCACAGGTAGTGGCTGGTGGCACTGGATTGTGGTGAATATCCCCGCAAATGTCCGAGATATCCCAAGAGATGCTTCTGCTAAAAAACTCCTTCCAAAGGGAGCGATAGAGACGATGACCGACTTTGGC
>JALSQA010000314.1 GCA_026985685.1 Campylobacterales bacterium
CATTATGAAAAGCCTATAAAACAAGATGAACCTGACAGAAGAGAATTTTTAAAACGTTTTAGTGTTAAAGGTGCCATAAAGAGTAAAGTAGAGTTTGAACAGATAATCGAAGATTCACAACAGGAACTTTCACAAGAAGATACAGCAAATATACGTAAAAAAATTATTCCAAACAAAAGAAAACTCTTATTTATGGCATTAAAACGAGTAAATAAACCAAATGTATATCACTCTTTTATGCATGAAGAGTTATCTTTTATTTCGCAAAAAAATATTAATGATGATTGTGATAATTGTTCAATGTGCTATAGAATCTGTCCAACAGGTGCTCTGCAAAGCAATAAACGTCAAACAAAAATAGATTTTGATCCACTTATGTGTGTTAAGTGTTCCCTGTGTCATGATGTATGTGCACCTAATGCTATTACACTTATTCCATACAACACAAAAGAGTTATTTGAACCAAAAATTACAGAGCTTATTAATTTTAAAGTTATACGCTGTGAAGAGTGTGCTAACTTTTTTACATACTTTGGTGGAGAAAAACTATGCCAAAGATGCAAAATAGAAGAAGAGGAGGCAAAATCACTTTGGGGTATCCAGTAGATAAAATTGGTATTGATACAAAACTCTATTCACTTATAGGTACAAATGCTATTGAAAACAAATATGATCAACTTTTCAATGATAAATTTAAAGACCTAGATGCTGACTGTAAGATGATGCCTCTTAATATTAGAGAGGATGATATAGGTTTCTTTTTACATGGATTAAAAGACTCTAAAATCAAAGGTGCTTTTTTTGAAAAAGAGTACTGGGATACTATTTATAATTTACTTCAAGAAGGAGATGAAGAAGTCAAATTCTGTGGTATATGTGATACAATTGATATAATAGATAATCAATATAAAATACATCTTACACAAGGTAGAGCTATCTTACAATATATACAATCTCTTTTAGATATAAAAGGGAAAACAATTTGTATAGTTGGCACAACTCCCTCTTCAAAAAGTTTTCTATTTCATCTTATTAAACAACAGCCTGAAAAAATAATACTTGCAGATGAAATCATAGAAAATTGTATTAGTGCATTGGAAATTATTCCAAATGATATCCAAAACGATATACAACGCATGCAAAATCAAAAATTAAACATAAATTCTGACATAGTAATCAATTTTACAAAAAATAAAATCGACACAAATAACAATACAATCAATATTGAAGATAACTGGCATACTATATTAGATTATATTGCAACAATAAAATCAAACCAATGGAGTAAATAATGGAAGATATAAAAAATTTAAGAGAAGAATTCGACAAACTTAGAAAACAAAATTTAGAGTGTGAAGAAGGTTGTGATACTGAATTTGAAGAAGACTTCCCAGATTATATTGTAGAAATTACAACCAAAATGCTCTCTCCAACTCGCTGTGGTGTCTATTTTTCTAAAAAAGATATAAGAGCTATAGGATTAGAATGCGGAGAAAAAATAGCACCTAAACAACGTCAACGTATGCTGACAGATGTACTTAAAAGTGTATTTACCCTTGAGGAAATGCAAAAACTATTTACTTCAATTCAAAATCATATCGATATCAAACTTTCATATTATGATGAACTTTCACAAGCATTTCCATCATCTGAACAATTTTTCAAACCTAGAAATGAAAAAGCATTAAAATTTAAAAAAACTTTAGATCGTATATTGGAAGATAACAAAGAAGCATTTTCACAGCGTTAAATATAACGCAAATGCTTCCTCAATTTGATTTTCATTAAATACTTTTACATCATTTAACTCCAATAATGCAGTACTCACACCTACCCCACTAGAAAGCTTTCTAGTAAACGATCCATCGTAAATCATACTATTACTGCACGAAGGACTTTTAGACTTTAAAATCGCAATTTTGATATTGTATTTTTTAACAAGAGATAGTGCAAATTTAGCACCTTCTACATAAGCATTTTTTACCGATACTCCATCTGATCTAATAATATCACTTTTTCCAGATAAAACAGTATAACCATCACCATTAGTTATTTCAGCAGGCAAACGGGGAACACTCAATCCACCTAAAACCTCAGGACATACACTAATAACTAAACCTTTTTGATGTAATAATAGTAAATCA
>JALSQA010000315.1 GCA_026985685.1 Campylobacterales bacterium
CTAGATTCAGATATAACTATCAAAAATCCTCAACCAAGAGTTTGCTACCAGATTCTTTATGGTAAAGCAAAACAAATCAAACCAGAAACAGTTATCCAAACAGCACAAAATAGTTTTGATATCATACTAGATAATGAACAAAGTACTATAGCAAACTTACATCTTTCACCTATAAAAATATTATTAGATGAAAACAATCAGCAACAACCTAAATATAGTGCACTAAGTCTGTTATTTACCAATTTACCGCTTGATGAGATTTTAGCACTTGATTTACCTTTTAACGCAGTAGAGATTAAACAACTTCATAAAAACTGGGAAAATAATATCAATACACAAACTACTACTTCTCTTTTGACACTTTTTGATGCGATCGCAAGTCTTTCAAATCAACTTCATACAAAAACTTTTGACAAAGAGTCTGTTTTCTTAGCAGAAGCACATTTTGAAGTATGCGAAGAAGATCTTTTGGATTATAATATAGCCGATAACATTATCTACATAGATATTATCAATGCATATCTCAAAAATAATAAATTAAAACACCTCATCAGTAGATTGGTTTATACCTTGAGTGTTATAATCTGTGAAATTGCGAAAGAAAAAAATCTAGGTGTTACATTAAATGGTACACTACTACAATATAGAGATTTAACAGAGCTTATCATCGAAAAACTTGAAGATGAGGGTATCGCTTGTTTTTATTGAGATAAAATTATGCTATAATTTTTCCAAATATAGGGGAAGTTAGAGCATGAAAGATATTGATCAGGATTTTCACAATGCAAAAGATAAAGCTATCCTTTTTCTGGGTCGTTTTGCATCATTGGGTATTGATGAAATAAAACTTTTTTTAGATAAATTTTCAATTCGTTTTACAGATACACTTGACAAAGATGTAGTCATGGTAGTTGAAAGTACATTACTTTCGCCACTTGAAGAAGAGATTGCAACAGATGCTTATAAACAAAAAATCCCTATATACAATAGCGATCAATTTGATAAACTATATGCAAAACAACTAAATACCAACTCAATTTTAATGAGTCTTAAACTATCCAATAATCAAGAGAGATTAACCAAACTCTTGCACAATCAACATATAGATGATGCACTTTTTATCAAACTTTTTGCTATGTATGACTGGCATGATGAAGGAATGTTTGACAATTCAGAAAATATGAAAGTTTCTACTTTATTTGCAAAACGATTCTTTTCTAAAAGTCGCTTCGATGCTGCTACATATCACTCACCTATATCAATCTTTGAAGTAGCTATTTTGACAAAAAATCCTGATCTTTTAGAGATGATGTTTAATTTACCTCTTATAGATGTCAAACAAAGCAAAAGTGGTATAAAAAAACCAACCAATACAAAAGAAGCAATAGCTGCTAATATTTATACAAATGAAAAAACACTAACACGTCTCTTTCGTTTAAATGATCCAAGCATAGACTATTTTCTTGCACAAAATCCATCCACCCCTCATCCATTACAAGAAAAGATTTTTCAAAGAGGGGATGATCAAATAAAAGAAGCTCTTTGCCAAAATAAAAATTTAGAGCCTTCTTTATTTGCTAAATTGATAAACTTTGAAAAACTTTGGGAATATCAACCTATAGATGATGAAAAATTAAAATTTATTCCTTCACCTATGCCCATAAAAATTGGAGAAAATGAAAATTTGACTTCAAGCGTTATCGAAACTCTGATAGAGAGTGCAGATGATAATCTTTTAGAAAATCTTGCACAAAATCCAACTCTTCAAAAACACCATATACAAAATCTTTACCATAAAAAAAATAACAAGCTATACCCATCTCTTTGTGCCAACCCAAATACACCAATAGAAATTTTAAAAGAACTCTTCTCACATGATGATCATCAGACAAACTGTTCCCTCGCACTAAATGAAAATACTCCAGAAGATATTTTGGAAGTGCTATTTAGTAAAGATGATTTTGAGATAAATAAACATTTAGCTCTCAATGAAGCATTGCCAATTAGCTGGCTTCAACAGTTACAAATAGACACTAGACTGCTAAATTATCTAAAAGAGAACAAAACTTTTACCGAAAATATACTACACACATTAGGAATATAATTACAATGAAAGCAAGTCAAATTTATGAAGCAC
>JALSQA010000316.1 GCA_026985685.1 Campylobacterales bacterium
AACTTGATTTTGAGAAGGTTTTTAAAAAGTATAAAAAGTGATAAAAACGCTAAGAAGTAATTAGGAGACTGTAGCTTATACTTTGAACAAAAAAGTATAAAATTCCTACAAGATAAATGGTATAAAATATTTACTGCGTTCTTTGTAACAGTTATACTCTTTGTGATGATCGCACCAGAGTCGCTCTTCTTTAGAAGCTTTGAGATATAAAACCAAAACCAAACATCCCAAAATAATCCAGTTTATCACACATGAAAGATAACAAACCACACCAAACATCCCAAAAAAGAGTGAACTATACATAGGATGTCTGATAAATTTATACGGTCCGGTAGTGACAAGCTTGGCTTCTTCTTTGATATCTGGAACGATATTGAAATTTCCTAAACGATTATGTCTAAAAGTCCAAATAGCAACTATCCCACTAATCAATATAAAAATCCACCAAAAAGGGCAAAAACTTTCAGTAAATTTAGGGAAAAGTATCAATGCTATAAAAACAAACTGCAATCCTACCAAAAACTTAGAGTACATTATCAAGATACCTCTGAAGTATAATCTGTGCTGCGATTGAGTCTATCTTGCCATCTCTTTTTTGACGAATTTTTCCTTGCATAAGCTCTTTGGCTTCTTGTGATGAGCCATACTCATCTTGATAAACAATGTCACCATCATAACTCAACAAACCAACAAAATGCTTTATTCTACGTGTCATTTCATCTTGACTACTTCCACCTTCAGGGATACCAACAACTAACTTTTCAATCTCCCACTCTAACAAAAATGCATCAACATCTCGTGCTGCTTGATTACGATTTTTTCTCAAAATCGCTTCTTTTGGAAATATAACACTACCATCCAAACTTACAGCAACACCGATACGTTTGAGTCCTACATCTATAGCGGCATACTTCATGTAAGATATACCTTTAGGTTTTTGATCTCTACAAGTCCTTCTAATTCATACTCATAGACTTTATCTCCAAATTTTTCTACTACTTCTGCCAAAGATGGTACACTTTGACAAAACTCTAACAATGCATCTTCTTCTTTAATTGGATTACCAAATTGCTCAACAAAAGAATCTATATCTAAAATCAACTCAGCATTTCCCTCTCGTAATAACTTATTTGTTCCTTCACTCTCACCTAAACGATGAGGAAGTACATAAATTTTTTTCCCAAGCTCCAATGCTATCTCGGCACTTCTCATCGTACCGCTATTTATATCTGCCTGGGTAATGATCAGAAATTCACCAAGAGCTACAACCAGACGATTTCGTATAACAAAACTATATTTAGTTGCTTTTGTTCCTTTTTCATACTCACTGATAGCTAAGGAGTTTTGCCATATATCTTTGATCAATTTTTCATTTACTTTAGGATAGACGATATCTAGTGCATTTGCCATTACTGCTATAGTATTTGGATATGCACCTCTATGAGCTATAGCATCCACACCCATCGCAGCACCACTCACCACGGTATATCCTATCTTAGAAAATTTTCTTGCAAGTTGCATCGTCATATCTTTGGTATAAGAAGATGGTCGTCTGGTTCCCACAATTGATAACAAAGGAGTATCAAGCAAAGAACTATTCCCTTTGTAAAAAAGTGTTTTTGGTTTTTGCTTTAAAATATCAAAATATTCAGGTATTTTAGGAAATTTTTGCATCAGTACAACTCATCAATCGTCACCATTTCAACCCCTTTTAGGATATTTTTAGCGTGCATGAGTGCTAAAAATGTACTCGGCTTTGGATGGCATATCGCTATGGCTACATGATTTCTTTTAGCATATTCAACTGTTTGTCTGATTTGATCCAAAATAGCATCTTCATCATCTATATTGTCTAAAAATACATTACGTTCTAAAACTTTTGTATGAAAAACTTCACCCATTTTTCTACCCTTCGTATCAGCAGAAGTGCGACTATCTACAAAACGTATATGATATTTTTTTAAGGTACAAAATAGTTTATCCATAGACTCATAATCAGAAGTAAACATACTACCAGTATGGTTATTTATTGCTATGAGATGAGGAAAATCTTTTTTAATATTTTTGATTTTTTGATCTATTGTTTTTAAATCATCATCAACTTCCAATGTATTCTCTTCAGGTGATGGGAAATGATATGCTTCCATTGGAGTATGCACCATATAATGGTGAAACATCTTTGCAATTTGTGGTGTATCTGGATGATTGTATGTTGAAGGAAATATAGAAGGTGTGATAGGAAAAGGCAGTCGTTTAATCAACAAAGCTTGTTCTTTTGAACTTACATCATCCATGATGATTGCAACTCTTGGCAAAAGGTGTATCTTAGCTTTAGGTTTTATAACTTCTTTTTTTTCTTCTTTTTTAGATGCTATTGTGCATTTAGAGATAAATTTTTTTATTTTAACTGTTTTTTCATGATTTAGCTTTTTAAATTGTTTAGAAAATTTTAAATCTTCTATCTCTGATGCGATAGCTTTATATTGTGCATCAAGTGTTTTATTTTGGTCATGAATAATCTTTTGCAGAGTTAACTTCTCTATTTTAGTCTCTTTGTGATCTGCTTTTTGAATATATCTAGTTTGCAGAGTATTTTCCTGATAAACTTTCAATACCAATAAGAAAAGAGACAAAAACAAAAAAGCAACAAGTGCTATTTTTGTAAGTAAAACCCGCATCTATTTATCGAGTTGTATCTCTATCTCAAGCATATCTACATTTTGATTATTTTCAGACTTGACATGAATATCTCTTACTTGAGTATATTTTTTAATCACTTCCAAAAGATCACGTTTAAGATCATCAAGATATGGTACAGCACAATCAGCTCTTTCATGAGCTAGCATAATCGTCAAACGATCCTTTGCTTTACTTGCAGAAGCCTCTTTTTTACCAAATATTCTCTCAAAGAGTGTCATCCAAAGATCCTTCCAAAGAATCCTTTTTTCACTGAAATATCCATAAATGGTACATCTTCGCCTAACACACGTTTGGCGATATTTTTATATGCTTTTGAAGCAGATGATTTTTCATTATAATAGATCGGCTCACCTTCATTGGTTGAAGTGATGATATTTTCATCTTCTGGAACGATACCTATCAAAGGCAATGCCAGTATACTAAGAACATCTTCGACACTTAACATATTGCCTTTATCTACCATATCTTGCTTGATACGATTTATTACAACATGCTTTTGGACTTCCTGACCTGCTTTTGCTTTTTCACTCTTGGCATCTATGATACCGATAACTCTATCAGCATCTCTTACAGCAGAGACATCAGGTGTAGAGACGATCAATGCACGATCAGCCAAGAAAATGGAGTGTTCAAAACCACTCTCAATACCAGCAGGAGAATCTAATATCACAACATCAAACTCTTTTTTTAACTCTTCTAAAAGCTTTTCAACTTTATCACGATCCAGGATATTTTTATCACTTGTCTGGGAGGCGGGTAAAAAATATAAATTTTTAGCCCGCTTATCATTTATCAATGCCTGGGAGAGGTTGCATCTTCCCTCCATCACATCAACCACATCATAAACGATACGATTTTCAAGACCCAAAATCATATCAAGATTTCTAAGCCCAATATCAAAATCTATCGCAACAACTTTTTTACCTGCTTGTGCTAACCCAACAGCAAGATTGGCTGAAAGTGTTGATTTTCCAACACCACCTTTACCTGATGTGACTGTGATAATTTCTCCCATTTTCTAACCTCTTAGTTTTTGTCTTGGTCTATGATTTTATTGGCTGTAATCCAAGGCATCATCTCTCTTAATTTATTTCCTGTTTGCTCTATCAATGACGCTTTTGCATTATTTCTCTCAGCATTCATTCTAGGATAACCAGTCATACCCTCAAGAACAAAATCTTTAGCAAAAACACCATTTTGGATCTCTTTTAAGATATCTTTCATAGCTTTTTTACTCTCATCATTGATAACACGAGGACCACTTACATAATCTCCATATTCAGCAGTATTTGAGATAGAATATCTCATGTTTGCAATACCACCCTCATACATAAGATCAACAATAAGCTTAAGTTCATGAAGGCATTCAAAGTATGCCATCTCTGGAGCATAACCAGCTTCAGTAAGTGTTTCAAATCCAGCTTGAACTAATGCCGTAGCACCACCACAAAGAACTGCTTGCTCACCAAAAAGGTCTGTTTCAGTTTCATCTTTGAATGTTGTATGAATAATACCTGTACGACCACCACCAATAGCACTCGCATAACTTTTTGCAAGTTCTAGTGCATCACCGCTTGCATCTTGGGCTATTGCGACAAGATCAGGAATACCACCACCTTTTACAAACTCACTTCTTACAGTATGTCCAGGTGCTTTTGGTGCAACCATGATACAGTTGATACCCTCTGGTGGAATAATTTGACCATAATGAACATTAAATCCATGACCAAATGCTATAGTATCGCCTTTGTTCAAATTTGGTGCTATTTCGCTTTTGAAAATTGTAGACTGAATTTCATCTGGTAATAAAATCATAACTACTTCAGCAGCTTTTGTTGCCTCTGCAACACTCATAACATCAAAGCCCTTTGCTGCTGCTTTTCCCCATGAAGAACCACCTTCTTTTAGTCCAACGATCACTTCAACACCACTATCTCTAAGATTTTCTGCGTGTGCGTGTCCTTGAGAACCAAACCCAATCATCGCTACTTTTTTGCTTTTTATGATACTTAAATCACAATCATTATCGTAATATACAGTAATTGCCATATTTGTGTTTTCCTTGTTTAAAATGTACGCGATTTTACAACAAGATTACTTTAGCTACGATTAAGGTATAAATTAATTATAAGAGCTTATCCATATAAAGGGTTTTATAACTCTCTTTTACTTAAAAAATTTCTTTCTTGTTCTTAAAATTGCTTCAGAATTCAGAGAATTATCAAAATACTTTTTATTTACTTCTTTTTGCACTTTTTTTACTACTATTTGTTTGTGTGGTTGAAAATTTCTTTTTATAAAAGCATCAGGTACAATTTTATGAATTTTTTTCAAAAAATGTTTCATATTTTTATCATGATCAGTAAAAATAACAAAAATTTTATTTATGTCATGAACTCTTTCTATATATAGGGGATATTTTTTAAACTTTTTAACCAACTCTTCCAGACTTTGTTTTTTCTTTAGTGCACCTATTTGGATAAAAATACTTTTTGGTGTCACATCTTGCACAGGTAGTACAAAGGCAAATGATGATTCTAAAGTAAATATTAAAGATATTGTAGTAATTATACATATTTTTTTGAACATTTCATCTCTATTATGCTAATTTTTATTTTTTTTATAATATTATAATCTTTCTTAATTGTATTAGAGGATAAAAAACTTATAATATGTTAATATTAATGTTTCATTAAATCAATTAATTGCATTATTATTTAATTGCTATAAGATTTTTTATTTTGTATACTCGAAGTCATAACAAATTATATTCAAGGAGAATCAAAATGAAAGTTTACAAACTATCATCCGTCTTAGCAGTATCTTTAGTAGCTGCATCAAGTTCACTTACTGCTGATGCAGTAGAGTCTAGTATCATTCCAAATGCACAACCAGGTGAATGTTATGCCAAAGCATTAATCCCTGCAAAATTTGAAACACATACTGAAAAAGTATTAGTCAAAGAAGCATCTGAAAAACTACAAGTTGTTCCTGCTCAGTTTGGTAGTAGTACACAAAAAGTATTGATCAAAGAGGCTTCAGAAACACTACACATTATCCCAGGTACTTTTAAAAATGTTACTGAAAAAGTACAAATCAGAGATGAAGAAACATATTGGAGAACAAGTTTAAAAAACAGTATCCCCGTAAGTGCTGAAATCATTGCAGCTGCAAAAGCTGGTGGTGCTCCAATAGATACTCTTAATGTTGGTGAATGTGTTAGAGAATATTTCCAACCAGCAAAATATAATACAACCAAAGAAACTTATGTTAGAAAAGAAGCTTCTGAAAAATTAAAAATCATTCCTGCAAAATATGAATATGTGGAAGAAAAAGTTTTAATCAAAGAGGCATATCAAAAACTTGTTAAAGTTCCTGCAACATATGGTACTGTAACTGAAAAAGTTTTGGTAGAGCCAGAAAAAACAATGTGGAAAAAATCACAATGTAACGGTAGCGGTGACTGTGGTGTAATGTGTTTAGTTACAACACCTGCAAGATATAAAACTGTTACAAAAAGAGTAGTAAAAACTCCTCCTACAACAAAAGTGATCGATGTACCAGCAGTTTATAAAACAGTAAAAGTAAGAAAACTTGTAAGCCCTGCACGTGTAGAAAAAATTGCTATTCCTGAGCAAACAGCTACATATACAAGAACAGTTAAAGCAGCTGATCCAGTATTTACATGGACAAAAGTTGGAACTGGTGCACCAAAAGCATTTAAATATACAGGTCACCAAATCTGTAAACTTGCTCGTCCAGCAGCATACAAAACAATCACAAAAACTGTTGTAGATACACCACCATCAACAAAATCTACACCTATTCCTGAAGGATATACAAAAGTTAAAGTAACAACAGTTGTAAAACCAGCTGAAGTTAAAAGAATTGAAATTCCAGCAGTATACAGAGATGTAACAAAACGTGAAATGGTAAGCCCAAGTCAAGTTGTCTGGAAAAGAGTTGTCTGTAAATCAAGCATCACTTCAAATACTATCATCGAACTTCAAAAAGCACTTAAAGCAGAAGGTCTTTACAAAGGTCCAATCGATGGTATCGTAGGTAGTCAAACAAGAAATGCAGTTAAAGCATATCAAAGAAAAAACAACCTTCCAGTAGGCGGTATCACATACCAAACACTTAAAGCATTAGGTTTAAGTAAATAATTTAACAACATTTTTTACAGGATTGGTTTAAAAAATCAATCCTGTACCTCTTTAACCATCAAACATTCATATATCATCTCCATCATCTCTTTTGTATCTACAGGCTTTGTCAAAAAATACTCTATATTACAATCATTGACTTGACTAAGATACTCTATCTCACTATAGGCAGAAACAACGATTATAGATTGTTCAGGCTGAGACTTTTGAATCTCTTTGATCAACGCCAAACCATTTAGTCTTGGCATATTGATATCTGTGATAACCAAATCATAGCTCTTTTTTTCATAAAATTTTAATGCATCAATACCATTTAATGCATAATCAACTTCTTGAAACATATCTTTAAAAAAGGAAACATTCGTTTCACATAATTCTTGGTTATCATCCACATACAATAACCGCATATCTTTTGCAACTTTTTCTAATTTCTTAATCATACAAACACATCCTTTTGTTATATGTCCCTTACATCGAACAAAGTTATAAATTATTTTGTATGTTATTTATGCTTTTAAAGCTATAAAAAGAAAACATCATAACTGCTTACACAAAGAGAAAAAAAGATGAAATAATATGTATTTATAAAAAATATGAAGAATTTTACAAAAAAGAGAGGGTTTTTACGAAAAGTATCACTTAATGGCTTTTCTATATACCCCTCAATCCCCTTAAAAAGAACATCTGCAAAAATTGTAGATGTTCTTTTTGTAAATTATTAAGCGTTTTTTACTGCGTCCTGGATTTTTGCTACTATAGTTGGGTCTTCTAGTGTTGATGTATCTTGTTTGATCTCTTCACCTTTTGCTATGGAGCGGAGGATTCTTCTCATGATTTTACCTGATCTGGTTTTTGGTAGTCCAGGTACGGATACGATATCATCTGCTTTTGCGATGTTTCCTATTTCTCTTGAGAGTAGATCATTGATATGTTTTTTGATATCTTCTGTTACCTTGCCCTCTTTAAGTACAACAAAGATAAAAATCGACTCTCCTTTTATATCATGAGGTCGTCCAACTACTGCTACTTCTGCTACATGATCATCTTCAGCAACTGCTGCTTCTATCTCTGCTGTTCCCATTCTATGACCAGAAACATTGATAACATCATCTACTCTGCCTGTGATAGTGATATATCCATCTTTATCCATCATCGCACCATCTCCAGAGAAATAAACAGGTTTGCCATCTTTTGTAGCATCACCAAAGTAAGACTTTTTAAATCTCTCATGATCGCCCCAGATTGTACGAATCATACTAGGCCAAGGTTTAGTGATACAAAGTAATCCAGTCTCACCTGTTTCTACTGGTGTACCATCTCTCTCAATAACTTCTGCCATGATTCCAGGAAGTGGAAATGTCGCACATGAAGGTTTGATAGGTGTAGCTCCTGGTAATGGTGATATCATGTGACCACCTGTTTCAGTTTGCCACCAGGTATCCACAATCGAACATCTACCGCCTCCTACTACTTCATGATACCAAATCCAGGCAGGTGGATCGATAGGCTCGCCAACTGTACCTAAAACTTTTAAAGAGCTTAGATCATATTTAGCAGGTTCATCTTCTCCCATCTTGTGCAATACACGAATAGCTGTAGGAGCTGTATAAAATTGACTTATTTTGTGATCTTGTACCATTTTCCAAGCCCTTCCTGCATCTGGATAAGTAGGAACACCTTCAAACATAACTGTTGTAGTACCAGCAGCCAAAGGTCCATAAACGATATATGTATGACCAGTAATCCAGCCTATATCAGCCGTACACCAGAAAACATCATCACCTTTGACATCAAATACCCACTCCATGGTCATCTGTGCCCAAAGTATATAACCTGCTGTTGAGTGTTGAACACCTTTTGGTTTACCTGTACTACCTGAAGTATAAAGCAAGAAAAGTGGATCTTCACTATCCATAATCTCTGCCTCACAACTATCACTATACTCACTTATCAAATCATTGTAGTTATGATCTCTTCCCTCAACCCAGGTGATATCTTCATGGTTTCTTTGCACAACCAATACACCTTCGACACAATCTACACCATCTTTGAGTGCATTATCAACAACAGGTTTTAAAAGATAAGGTTTCCCTTTTCTATATGCTCCATCAGCTGTGATGATAAGCTTCGCTTTGGCATCTTCTATCCTGTCTTTTAAAGCTTCAGCACTAAAT
>JALSQA010000317.1 GCA_026985685.1 Campylobacterales bacterium
AACCATGCAAAATCTTATCACTCGTTATGAGCTTGCTGCACATCAGCCTGATATAGTTATAGAAATTCCTAAAAACTTATGTGGTTTTTATGAATTTCACCAGGCTCAAAAAATCATCGACTATGGCAAAGAGATGGCATACAAAAAAATAAAAGCATATGAAAAACTAGAAAAAGTGAGATAATCAGTGTTAAATAAACGATTGGATATAATAAATTAAAAAATTTTAAGGTTATAAAAAACATGAAGTATTACATTGCAACTGATCATGCAGCTTTTGGTATCAAAGAGCGTGTTAAAGATATCATTCGTTCATTAGGACATGAGATAATAGATTTGGGAACAAATTCTCCAGATCGTGTGGATTATCCTGATTTTGCACACAAACTTTCAAATGCAGTTCTTGCAGATGAAGGAAGCTTTGGTATATTGATCTGTGGTACAGGTATAGGCATGAGTTTAGCAGCAAACAAACATAAAGGAATCAGAGCAGCATTATGTCATGATGCATACACTGCACAAATGGCAAGAGCACACAATGATGCCAATGTACTATGTTTTGGAGAGCGTGTTGTTGGACTTGGTGTGATAGAATCTATCTGTAAAACCTGGTCCAAAACTTCTTTTGAAGGTGGAAGACACGCAAACAGAGTAGCAAAAATAGAGATCTAATTTACATGATTGCTGATTGGCTTGTTACTACACTTTTCGTTTTTGCGATTATTTATCTTTTGATCATGTTAAATTACTATAAAACACTCTATAAAAGAGAGCAAGGATTAAACCAAATCAAAAAAAGTAATATCGATGAAAGTAAGCTGATGATACGAAAATATCGTATACAATTACAACGAGCTATCGGAAATATAGATATTTTGACTGAGGAATTGGACAAAGCTAAAAACGACATAAAAACACTTAGAGCAAGAAACTCTCAACAAAAACTTGAAAATGATCAACTTCAAGAGAAGATTAAAGAGCTTGAAGAGAGAATTGAAGCACTTATATAAAAGGAGAAATATTATGGATATAGCAACCATTGGGTATGTAGCATTTGGATTATTAGTAGCTGGCTTTATGGCAATGAAATTGATAATATTTAAATAGGATAAATATGAAAATATTAAATACACAAGATAAATTATATTTATTAGAGACGATTAGAGATATACCTGATTTTCCAAAACCTGGTATCGTTTTCAAAGATATTACGACACTTTTAAATAATCCAAAAGCATTTAGATTTTTGATGGATCACCTCCATCAAAGATATAAAGAGATGGATATTGACTTTGTAGCAGGTATCGACAGTAGAGGTTTTATATTTGGGGCTGCTTTGGCTGATCGTTTAGAAAAAGGATTTGTTCCTATCAGAAAACAAGGCAAACTTCCCTATACAACTATAGGCGAGAAATACTCTCTTGAGTATGGTTTTGATGAAATTGAAATTCATATAGATGCTTTTAAAAGTGATAAAGAAAAACCAAATGTCTTACTCATAGATGATCTCATAGCTACAGGTGGAACGGCAAAAGCAGCAGCTAGCTTGATAGAGAAATCAGGTGCTCATTGTATTGAAGCTTGTTTTATCTTGAACTTGACTTTTTTACACGGAGATGAAGGCTTAAAAGATATAACCAAAGTTTACTCAGTATTGGAGATTGACTAGATGTATATCCCAAAACCATCTCCTCATGATCCAGATCAAAATGGTCACTTTGGTATTTTTGGCGGACGATATGTACCAGAAACTTTGATGCCTGCTCTTTTGGAACTTGATAAAAATTATCAAAAGTTTCGTTTTGATGAAGATTTTTGGAAAGAGATTGATTACTATTATAAAGAGTATGTCGGTCGCCCTAACCCACTCTTTTTTGCTGAAAATATTTCAAAAGAAGTCGGTGCAAAAGTTTACCTCAAACGTGAAGATTTAAACCATACCGGTGCACACAAGATAAATCATACAGTGGCACAAGCTGTACTGGCAAAAAGACTTGGTAAAAAGAAAGTTATCGCAGAAACAGGTGCAGGACAACACGGTGTTGCCACAGCAACAGTTGCTGCACTATTTGGATTAGAGTGTGAAATATTTATGGGTGAAAAAGATGTTCAGCG
>JALSQA010000318.1 GCA_026985685.1 Campylobacterales bacterium
TTTTAGCAAAAAGGTTTGATCTGCAAGGTTGCGCAGTGCTTCCTAAAATGGCAAAAGCATTAGATAAGATAACAACTAAAGCTGCAAATTAGCAAACTCTTTGGCTTCTATAGCTCTTGAAAAGTAGAAGCCTTGGACTTTATAAACTCCTATACTAGCAAGAAAATCGAGTTGCTCTTTTGTTTCTATACCCTCTACAACCAGGTCAAGTCCAAAAGTTTTTGCAATCCTGAATTCCACGAATTCAAAAAAACCCAAAAAACACCATTAATAAAACCCTAAATATAGGGAAATTGTATTTCAAAAGTGGGTGGCACAAATTTTAATTTTAAGGGATATTGTTTTATGATACTTTATGTATATAAGAAAAAAGAAAAACAAGAGTGGTTCTATTAGTATCCAAATCATAAAAAAGATAAAAAGAAGATCTAAAGTGATTGAGAGTATAGGTTGTTCAAAAGATCCAGATGAAATAGAAAAACTTGTAAAAAAAGCTAAAGAGAGAACAAAAGAGTTAGAACCTACACTCTTTGATAGTGCAGAGAAAGAGAAACAGAGATTAAAATTTTTACCAATATCAAATGAACAAATCATACCTATAGGGGATGAACTATTTTTTGGTGCTATATTTGATAGGATTATCGGTAAAAAAGATATTTTTAAATCAGTATATAAAAAAAATGATAAACATGAACTCTTTAAAGCACTTGTTATCTCAAGAATACTATATCCGGGTAGCAAACTCTATCTGAGTGATTATCTTTTTTATTTTAAAAAAAGAGATATTAGTGATGAAGCTATATATCGGTTGGTAGATACTCTCTATAAAGATGAGATAAAGCAAAAAATTGAAGAGGCTATATATAAAGATACACTTGCAAAAGTTGGAGATAAAATAGTAGTTAGCTTTTATGATGTAACAACCTTATACTTTGAGAGTGAAAGTGAGGATGATTTAAGAAGAATCGGTTTTTCTAAAGAGGGTAAACTTGCTCGTCCCCAAATACAACTAGGTCTTTTTACAACCCTGCAAGGCTATCCGCTCTCTTATGAGGTGTATGATGGCAAAAAATACGAAGGGCATACACTACTTGAAGCACTACTAAATTTTCAAAAGAGATTTAAACTAAAAAACAAACCCATTGTAGTAGCTGACAGAGGGATGCTAAATGATGCAAATATCGCTTTTTTAGAAAATAACGGATACAAATATATACTTGGTGCAAAAATTAAAATGTTGCCAAGTGATATTAAAGAAAAAATTGTAAATCTTACATTTATTGATGATAATGTTACCCATGAGATAGATATCGATAAAATAATAAGATACAAAGAAAAGGATCAAAAACATCTCCTTGGTATATCTCAAAGACTCATACTATCCTATTCATCAAAAAGAGCAAAAAAAGATAAATATTTAAGAGAAAAAGCTTTAGATAAACTCAAAGCAAAAATAGAGTATTCAGCCAATCTAACCAAAAATGATTTAAAACTCTCTCACTATGCAAAATATTTAGATATTGCGGATGATTGTAAGGTGGAATTTAAACTCAATCACAATAAGGTTTTACAAGATAGTAGACTTGATGGATTAAAAGGGTATCTAACAAACGATACTACACTTTCTTGCAAAGATATAATAGAGCATTACCAAAACCTTTGGCATATTGAAAAAGCTTTTAGAATCTCTAAAACAGATCTTCAAATACGACCTATACATCATAGATTAGAAAACCGAATAAAGGCTCATATACTTATTAGCTTTGTAGCTTATGCCATATATAAAGAGTTTGAAATAAAAACAAGAGATATTAAAAAAGAGTATCAGATATCATATAAAATTTTACGAGATTTAATCAAACATATATTTGCTATTAAATTTGATGATGGTGAGATATTTCCTATAAAACTATCAGAAATTCAACAAAGATTTTATGACGCTTTATACAGCTAATGTTTAAATTCATTTAAGTTTGCTCAAAAGTGGGTGGCAAATCGTGGAAAACGGGAGAGACATCGCCGTTAAACCTCTCCAATCGTTTTGTGCCATCTTCTATCCTGCTGATCATTTCATTAAAGGCGTCCACAAGCTCCTTTAATTCCTTC
>JALSQA010000319.1 GCA_026985685.1 Campylobacterales bacterium
TTTTGTTGATTTTCATTAAAGTTTTTTTCTTTTGGCGTAATGCTGTGTGTATCTCGCTGATTTCTTTTCTAAGCAATGCCAACTTACGTGAATACTCAGATAAATAGTCATTAGCCATCTAGACCCTTTGATTTGTTGATATATGGATTATATCTAATGGGTGTTTTGAGGTAGATTTATGTATGTAATATCGGTGTACATGACATGCTCATCGCTGCATATGCTTTGAGTTGGGGTGCTACTATCGTGACAAATAATGTGAAAGAGTTTGAGAGGGTAAAGGGCTTGGAGTTGGAGAATTGGGTGGAGGATATTTAGTGGAATATTTTTTTGGGTGTATTTTCAACGACTGACTCCAAAATTCAAAATAGACCCCAAAATAAGAAATCTTGGAAATATTATATCCATCTTCTTTAGGTGGATACCATGTTGGTGTAATCTACATTGGATGATGAAAGAAGTAATATTTGATTAATTATAATTGGGTAGTATTCGTTTTAATAAAAACTAAACCTTATTTTATCGGTTTGGTTGATCAATGTAGTATTAGGAAAGTTGGTAGTTGGATATGAATAAAGATATTAATTTGCATGAAGATAAAATTAGGAAAGAAAAGAAAATAAAAGAATCCCGAACTGTAGAAACATTTTTTAGAAATGCTTTACGTGCTAATTTGGATCTGACTTCTTTAGTAGACTCAAAAGCAAGTATATTGATATCAGTTAATGGATTTATTTTAACGGTGTTGATGACTGCAGCAGGGGTGTATTTAAAAAATACCGAAATGATTTACCCTTTTATTTCTATAATTATAACAGCACTTCTGTCGATATTTTTAGCTACCTTAGCTATATATCCAAGATCTAAAAAACAACTTGCAAAAAAGAAATTTGTTAAAGAGTTTGAAAGTGTTTTGTATTTTCAGGATATGTCAAAAATTTCTTCTTCAGATTATGTCAACAAGGTCAAAGCTGTCCTAACCGATAAAGAAGAAACTTATACACATATCATCAAACATTTCCATATTCTTGGTACGGAAATTTCCGTGAAATATACTTGGCTTAAACGTGCTTATACAGTTTTTATTATTGGATTGTTGATTGGAACTTGTTTAACGATTTTTGCCATGATTAAAATTAAAGATCACTCGAAATCAATCAATACTTTACAAATGATATATGAACCTTCTGGCGCCACACAATTGAGTAATGGAAAGGTTTTATTGGTAGAAGATGAAAGCTCCAACAGTATCCATATAGTAGAGCCACAACCAGACAATACACTAAAAGACGTCGGTGTTCCAAAAATGAGTAAAAAAACCAAGAAACTATTTCATAAAAGCATTAGAGATCTTGAAGGTCTTACCAATGACAGAAAAGGTCATATATTTGCTATAACATCATACTCGACCAATAAGTCGCACAAAAGGAGAAAAGCGCGTGAAAATTTGGTTCGATTTGAATATCACAATGGAAAGATTAAGCATGTAATGCTCTATCATACTCTCTTAAATGATCTTTCACTACTTCATCCGACATTGAAAAAAGCTATTGATGATGAGAAATCAATTTCAAGAAAAAAACAAATTAATATAGAAGCATTAACGTATGACAAAAAAAGCAATAGCTTGCTGATAGGGTTCAGGGCACCGCTTATTAATAAAAAAGCAGCCATTGCCGTACTTAAAAATCCTAACGGGATATTTAATAGAGGTGAAAAGGCTCATTTTTCAGATTTGATTTTGTTGGATTTGCAAGGTAAAGGTATACGAGGAATGGCGTGGGACAAAAAGAAGCAAGGATACTGGATTACCGCAGGAAATGTCGGAAGTAGAAAACATCAGGGGTTTGAACTTTGGTTTTGGAATCCCAAAAGTAAGAAACTTATCAAAGAAAAAATAGAAAATAACCTAGGGTACGCAGAAGCGATTACTCTATTAAATGATGGACGTCTTTTGCTAGTGAATGATGATGGGAGTATAGGTATAAAGGGGGCAAAATATCGATTTGTTGATACGACAAAAAATACAATAAAAGGAGAGTAGGAAATGAGGAATATTATCATACTATGTTTAATATGTGCGTGTGCCAATGCAGTAGAGTTTA
>JALSQA010000320.1 GCA_026985685.1 Campylobacterales bacterium
TAAAAAGTTCCATAGCGCTTTTTAATTTTTGTGCAAATGCAGGATCTTTCATACCCCATACTTTTAACATATATAAGCTCGCCATTCTTTGAGAGAGCATTCTTTGTCGTCCAGAAATATTGATAATCTCACCAGTTGATGAACCTGATTGTTTTGCGAATAATTTAGTTATATCATCTGAGATATGCAATAAATCTTCAAGATCTTTTTGTAATAGTGCAGCATTTTGCGTTGTAGGTGTTTGTGTAAGTTTTTGTTTGACAGGAGTCCAAAGTGCTTTTGCTTTTGCAATACTCTCTTTTGTTGCACTATCTTTTGTGAAAGAATCAAGTGCATTAAGGTGATCTTCAAAAGCAGCTGTAACTTTTGCCAAATCATCTTTTGGCTTTCCAAAAGTATTACCCATTCCTACCATTGCATAATCTTTTAAAAGACGTTGGGTAAACATCCTTTGTTTACCAGCTACATCGATAGCATTTGAAATATTTTTTATTTCAATAGCACTACCATAAACTGATAAAAACATCATAAATAATACTATAGTTACTATTGGATTTTTCAAAATAATAAATTCCTTATTTAATAAATGTAAATATATTATAAAATATAAACTTAATCTCTACTAAATCATAATATATTTATATAAAATATCATATATATTTAACAAAATTAAAATAATATACAATATTTTTATTTAGAAATGAGGATTTAACTTGCTTAAAAAAATTTATAATCAGACATATTTTACAAACTTTTTTCAAAATCCTCATATACAAACTATTTATCCTACTCTCTTTGCCAAACCAATTCCGCCTGCAATCGAGACAGAAATATTTCAACTTAATGATGGTGACTTTGTTGAATGTTATTGGCATCATAAACCAAAAAATGAACAAACAAAACCAATTGTTATACTTTTTCACGGTCTTGCAGGTTCTTTTCATTCACCATATATACAACAAATCATGCATGCACTGCATAAGAAAGGTTTTAGCTCTGTTTTGATGCACTTTAGAGGCTGTAGCGGCAAACCAAATAGATTGCCGAGGTCTTATCACAGTGGTGATACTGCTGACGCAAAAGCCTGGATATCAAAACTTCACAAAAACTATCCAGATAGTAAACTCTATGCCATAGGCTACTCACTTGGTGCAAATATGCTCTTAAAACTTCTTGGAGAGTGGAAAGATCAAACTCCACTTCAAGCAGCCGTATCTATAAGTGCACCTTTGAAACTTGATATTTGTGCAGATAAAATGAATCAAGGATTCTCCAAATTTTATCAACGACATCTCTTAAAATATCTCAAAAAAGATTTACACCAAAAATATATCGACCATGATATGAATTTCTATATAGCATTAAAAGAAAAAGAGATTAAAAACATTAAATCCTTTCGTGCCTTTGATGATGCATATACTGCACCAATTCACGGATTTAAAGATGCAAAAGATTATTATCAACAGTGTAGTGCAATCAACTATCTAAAAAATATTAAAGTTCCAACATCTATTATTCATGCTTTAGATGATCCGTTTATGACTAAAGAGATATTACCCCAAAAAGAGCAATGTTCAGATAATGTAAAACTATCTTTATTCAAACATGGTGGGCATGTAGGATTTATAGGTGGTAATTTTTTTAAACCACAATTTTTACTTCAAGATAAAATTTTATCATTTATTAAAAATTTTTAGAAAAATAGTTATTTTCATAGTATATTTATCAAATATATTTAATTTTTTTAAAAAAAAAGTCTATATCTTTAAATTATGACACAACTTTGACACAACTTTACATTATACTCTCTTCATAAGCTTAAAAGCCGATGAGCTTATATCCAAAACAAGAAGTATAAAAGTAACTTTTTGGAGTCCCATATGATATATAGTATCATAAGTCCAAATTGTTCCTCACCTCCTTAAAAATAATGCTTTCACTCTAAAGTTACTTTTTTTACTTCTTGTTTTCACATACTTAAAAAAGCCGACAATAACAAAATTATTACTATAGTATCAATCCTATAAGCTATTTTCAATACTTCTTCTACTTTCTCTTTGCTAATATTTTTAACACCATTTCCAAAAAATGGTTTATCTAC
>JALSQA010000321.1 GCA_026985685.1 Campylobacterales bacterium
CCTTGATGCAAACCCTTATCTCTGCTGTGCAGAAATTGGTGGTAAAAGATGTGGTGTTGTATGTTGAGAGAAAAATGAAAAAATGAAAAAGATAACCATAACAGACGAACTTACAGAGTTTTTACTTTACACAACAAAAGAGAGTGATGTCAAAGTAGAGATTTTTATGCATGACGAGAGTGTATGGCTACCACAAAAGAGAATAGCTGAACTTTTTGGAGTAGATGTTTCAACCATAAATGAACATCTTAAAAACATCTACAAAAGCCATGAACTAGAAGAGGAAGCAACTATTGGGAAATTCCCAATAGTTCAAACTGAGGGCAAACGCGAAGTCAAACGCGAAGTAAATTTCTATAACCTTGACGCTATTTTATCCGTAGGTTATAGAGTAAACTCATCCAAAGCGACACAGTTTCGCATCTGGGCGACTAAAGTATTAAAAGAGTATATCATCAAAGGGTTTGCTATGGATGATGATAGGCTTAAAAATGGTCAATACTTTGGCAAAGATTATTTTAAAGAACTTCTTGAGAGAGTTCGCTCTATCAGGGCGAGTGAAAGACGGATATATCAGCAAATCACCGATATTTTTGCAGAGTGTAGTTTTGACTATGATAAAAATTCTCAAATCACCAAAGATTTTTATGCAACGGTTCAAAACACATTTCATTTTGCTATTACAGGTAAAACGGCAGCAGAGATTATTTATGAAAATGCAGATATTCAAAAGCCCAATATGGGTCTAACTTCTTGGAAAAACTCACCAGAAGGTAGAATTTTAAAGTCAGACACAATCATAGCAAAAAACTATCTACAAGAAGATGAGATCAAAAGGCTTGAGAGAACGATAGGTGCATATTTTGATTATATAGAAAGGCTGATTGAAAATAGACAAAAACTGAGTATGGAAGATATAAGCAATTCAGTCAATAAGTTTTTGGAATTCAATGAATTTAAAATACTTGATGGCAAAGGCAAAATCTCACACTCACAAGCAAAACAAAAAGCTTTTAGCCAATATGAAGAGTTTAATAAAATACAAAAAATAGAGTCTGATTTTGATAAAGAGATAAAAAAGCTACTGAACAAAAAAGAGACAACAAATCACAAGAATGAATAATTTATCCTAGTTAATTCCATTGAAATCCAAATATTTCCAAAGAAAAAATAAGTGGCTTTAATCATAGCTTTGCCCACAAATATTTTCAAACAAAATAGCGTAAATTCAGGGCTTTAGAGGAAGTGGTGCTTTTAGCTCCACCTAAAAAATTGGTACATAAATTATATTTTGCACTTTTTTTGAAGTTGAAATCTTTAAAAACTTACTAATATTTGATGGAGCTGAAGCACCATTTCCAATTAATCCCCTAAGTATTGGGATTTAAAATAATTTTGTGTTGTCCAAAAATCTATGGCTTCAATGCCATTAAGTTAAGAGTTATTTACTTGGAATTGGAAGGCTTTGTCTGTGTTTTCGGGACTAAAGTCTACGCTTCCAATATAGGTAAAATCCTTAACTTAAGGTATAAAGTTGGTAATTATTGCTGTAGTTGATTTTAAACATTTATATTTGCCTATACTTCTTTCTCACAAGTAGTATAGCTTACAATTCTACAGTTGTTTTCCTGCTCTTTTCTCATCTGATCGTATGTCCTTTGCATTTGAATTTTTTTCTCTCTTGATATAGGTTCGCGGATTGATTTGTACTCGATAAGTTCTCCATCTTTATATACGCCGGATATTTGTGCCTCAACCCAGTAATAGCCTTTATCTTTTCGTAGGTTTTTTACATAGCCACTCCATGTTTTTTCTTCTTTTATCGTTTTCCACAAATCTGCATAAACGGATTTTGGCATATCTGGATGTCGAACTATGTTGTGAGGTTTTCCTATGAGTTCATCAGGTTTGTATCCAGAAATTTCTGCAAATGTTTCATTTACATAGGTGATTATACCTTTTAGATCAGTTCTGGAAATGATCAATTCATTGTGTGGAACAGCAGTTTCTATAAACATATCAAATGAGGTATCCATAGTTTTCTCCATATTTTTTCTTATTATATAGTTTTAGTTTTATTATAATGTTGATTTTTATCAACATGACTATTAATATGAGAAAAATTTGGTTATAATTACAGTAAAAAAAAGGATCAAAGGTGAAGAAAGTTTTTCTTTCATTGGTTTTATCTGCTACGGTATCATTTGCATTAATGTTAGGACAAACACCTCCGTCTGTTGTCATAGATGGAAAAAATGGTGGACAAGTTGATGGAAAAGCTTGGGATTCTGCTATGCTAAAGGGAAAAGTACATGTACTTTTTTATGTTGATCCTGATAAAAAAGATCTAAATGAAGCATTTACTGAAGCACTTCATGCCAAACAATTTTCGCATCAAAAGTATGGTTCTGTAGCGATTGTAAATATGGCTGCTACCTGGATGCCAAATTTTGCAATAGAGATGAAACTTAAAGCTAAACAAAAAAAATATCCAAATGCCTTATATGTACGTGACAAAAAGAAAGTCTTAGTAAAAAAATGGGCATTGAAAGATGATAATTCTGATATATTGGTTTTTGATAAAGATGGGAAGCTGATTTTTCAATATGCAGGTAAACTAAATAAAGATCAAATAAATAAAGTACTCTCTCTTATAGAATCAAATTTATAATCAGTATAGAACTTCTTCTTAAAATAAAATGTTTACTTTTTTGACAAAGTAAACATTTAGTTATAAAATAATTAACTCTCATACAAACTTAGTTAAAATATCATTAATGTTTTTTATTATTGAAAGTATGGAAGGATGGCAATATGAAAAAAAGTTTACTTGCTTGTTTAGTTGTTTTATCTGCATCAACAGTCTTGGTAGCTGAATCTACGGAATTTGATATCTCTTTAAAAGCTGGATTAACTTCCCTGGATAACAATGACGGATGGCATTTTAAAAAGACAACGATTGCAGCAGATGCGACTTATGATTTGGGTTATGTGCTAAAGCCTAGAGTTGATCTTGTTTATATCAATGTTGATGAGAAAAAGGGTGGTGTTGATTCGTTATGGCAATTAGCACTTGATGGACAGTATGAACTTGATTTAAGTGATGAATATTATGTTGATCCATACCTTTTTGCAGGACTTGGATATGAGATGGTAAGTGGTGAGAGAAAAGGTTTTGGAGATAAATTCTTTTTTCAAGGTGGATTTGGTTTGAAATACCCAGTAACAGATATGTTAAATATTGTTACAGAATTTAAAGCACTTCAAATATTTGATACAAGTGATAATGGTGAAGATAATGAATTTGCTTTGCTTGTAGGTGCAAATATGCCATTTCATACACAAGAAGTTGTAGATGATAGAGATCATGATGGTGTGTTAGATCCTAGTGATTTGTGTCCAAACACACCTGCTGGAACTAAAGTTGATGCAAATGGATGTGCCATCAAGCCAAAGATTGTTGAAGAAGTTATTCCTGAGCCAGTACAAGAGCCTGAACCTGTTGTTGTATTGGATTCTGATAATGATGGTGTGACAGATGATGTAGATATTTGTCCTAATACTCCTTATAAATTTAAAGTCAATAAAGTAGGCTGTGGTATCAAAAAAACACTACAGGTACATTTTGAATCTAATGCTGCAAGATTGACTAAAAATTCAATGTCTAAAATCAAAGAGTTTGCAAAGTACATGAAATCTTTACCGAATGTTTCTGTTACAATTGAGGGTTATACTGATAGTAGTGGATTAGAACATAAAAATAAAGTCTTGTCAAAACAAAGAGCATTAGCGGTTAAGAAAGCACTTGTTCACTATGGTATTGCACCTTCTCGTATTGTTGCTGTTGGTAAAGGTTCTTTGAACCCAATAGCAGACAATACAACATTGGCAGGTCGTGCAAAAAATCGTAGAATCGAAGCAATCATACATCACTAAGGAAAGAACATGAAAAATAAATTAAGTTTAATTACAACATTGGCTATATTTGTTGTGGGAGTGGCTACAATACAAGGATGTGGTGAAGATAGAAGTACTTTATATGATGGCAGTGGAAACAAAATATCATCATCAGGAAAAAAGATATCTTGGATATATGATACAGCAGATGGACAGCAAATGGTAGCAAACAACTTTGTTTATATCCCTGGCGGATTTGATGTCGATGGTGATAATATCCCAGAAGATGGATTTTGGTTAGCTAAGTACGAAGCACGTGAGACAAATGAGAGTATTAGAGCAAGTGATATTGCTACAGTAAATGACCTCATACGTAATAATTTTCTAATATACAACAAAGAGACAAAAAAGTTTGATCAGCAGTTAGATGAAAATAGTTCTTATCTAAATGTTACACTATCTCAGATAGAAGGCTTTAAGGCAAGTAGAGTAAATTTTTCACCTGATAAAAATCCAGTACAATCTTATAGCCCGATAGAAGCGGTAGTAGCTTTAGCTCATTCTCAAATCGATGGTTCAAAATGGCATATAGCTTTGCCTTCTGAAAAACAGTGGATGCAAGTTGTGCAATTGGTCATCAACAATAAAGAAAACTGGAATACACAAGAGCTAGAAAAAGGAAACCTTTACCAGGGTAATACATTTAAAATGAAAGACAGAAGGTATTTTACAATAGCTAATAATCTTCTAGGAAAAGACCCTCACGTACCAGAAGATTATCAAGTACAAGTTTTTGATTTATCTGGAAATTTGGCAGAGTGGACTAACGGAATGATCGCGAAAGAAGATAGATTTTTAGGAGGTGCAGCTGGTGAAGTTACTTATACAACACTTGGTACAGATACACCTAAATGGTGGATGCCTATTTTAAATGGTAGAAATGTACCATTGTCATCTATCTATGGAGTTGGAAAATATTATGATGGTTCATCACTAAATGGTACAAATGATACATTAAATATTACTGGTTTTACTGGTAATGTAGATAAATATGCTGTTGTTGCCAGAGGCGGTTCAGATACTCAAGCTGATGAAACATTGGTTGGTGTTAGTGCAGCGAAGCTCGATTATGGTCCTGGATTTAAAGATCCGACTATGGGATTTCGTGCAGCATCTGGATATATCCTGGAACAATAATCAAACCCTATGGGTGTGAAATCGTTTATATAAAATAGCGATGAAAAAAGGTGCTCCTATGAGTGCCGTAATCACACCTATTGGGATTTCTGAACTTGCAGGGATAATCCTTGCAAAAATATCACACAGCAGTAAAAATCCTCCACCATAAAAAAAAGTTGGTAAGATGAGGTGTGGTGTTGATTTTTTGTAGATGAGTCTTGTGATGTATGGTATCACAAGACCTACAAAACCTATGGGACCTGTTATACTAACACATACACCAATTGCAAAAGAGACTCCAAGCAGTAAGATAATATTTATTTTTTTGACATCAACTCCACGAAGAAATGCTTCGTCGTCATTTATAGATAATATTCCAAGTTCTTTTTTAAATCTAAGTGTGATTATGAGTAAAATCAAAGCAGATAATCCTAAAGTCATGAGGTTTTCATAACCTGCGATTTCAAGAGAACCCATCATAAAACGCATAATTTGAAAACTCTGCATCAAATCACTTGTATAATAGACTAACATTTGTAAAGCAGAATAAAACAAAGACATAGAAATACCTAAAAGCAATAGAGCATTTTTGTGTAAACTTTTTGCAAATAACAAAAGTATCAAGATACTAAAAATACTTCCTAAAAAACCAAAAATACTTACCGCACTAATTCCCCATACGACAAATTGTAATTCAAGTCTGATTGCTAAAGAGGCGAACAAAGTTGCACCACTTGCAACACCAAGTGTATAGGGTGTTGTGAGAATATTTTTGAAGATAGTTTGAAATATAAGACCGCTAAGAGCTAAGATAGCTCCACTAAAAAAAGCTAGTAAAGTTCTAGGAATCCGTAGATCAAAAAATATCATTTTCTGGGGTGTGTTTTCAATCCATATTTTTGAGATATCAAGATCTGTTTGACCGATAAAAAGTGATAAGATAACAATTATAAATAAGAGAAAAAATAAAAAATATTTCATAAATCTATAACTATACCGTGTGGAGTTAACAAAACAGACCCATTATAAAAATCTTTTGCTAAAAATTCTTTAAAACTACCAAAAAATGCAACATGACCTTCATATAGATAAAGAACTTTATATCCAAGTTTGTAAGCTAGATTTAAATCATGAGTGATGATTATTTTTTGCTGGAAGTGATTGGTTAAGATATTAAAAATTTTTTTACTATTTTGTGGGTCTAAATTTGCTGTTGGTTCGTCAAAGATTGTTATCTTCGCATTTTGTAAACGAGCTAGGGCTATTTGTAAAAGCTGTTTTTGTCCACTGCTGAGAGTGTGAAGAGTCTGTTGATGAAGTGCAAATGTTTGCATCATATTTTTTATAGCTTCAAAGTCTATCTCAGAAGTATAAAAAGCACTTTGCAGATACTCTTGTACAGTTATATTTTCATCATAAACAGACAAAGTCGCAGGTATATAATTGATAAGTTGTGCACGATTTTTATAAGAAGTGAGTTCTTTTTTATCTAAAAATATTTTATTGCTAGGAATTAAACCGCACATAAATTTTGCTAAAGTACTTTTACCAGCACCATTTTCACCCAATATGACAAGATTTTCAGATATAGATAAAGATACTTCATGCAATATATCTTTATAGCTTAAATTGTTTACTTCAATCAACTCTAAGTACTTTAGCCAAGTCATTTATAAAAAGAGCTATTCTGTCGCTAGGCATGGTTTGATATATTTTGTTGAGAATAAATATATGATGATTTTTACTTGCTTTTAAAGGAAGTGTATACCATTGCTTTAGTATATCTTCTTTTTTATCTTCAGCTATAGAACTATCAGCGATGATAATAACATCAGGATTGATAAAGAGTAATTTTTCAAGTCCAACAGGTTGTGTTTTTGTGAAATTTACAGCATTTTTATAACCTGCAATATCTATTAACTCATCAAAGTAGAGATCTTTTCCCGCACAATACATAGGACGTTTTAAGTCACCACTTGCACCAAATATAAAAAGAAGTGTTTTATCTCTTTTTTTGTGTTTTAAGTGTTTTAATTGAGTGTCAATATTTTTTACAATTTCTTTGGCTTTTTGTTGTGCATTTAATTTATCTCCAATAGTTAAAATCATATCTTTGATACTTTTAAGTGAAGAGATAGAGAAGTTGACTGTTTTGATTTGATAGCGTTTTAATGTCTGTGCTAAGTGAGTATTGTTTTTTTGCAAAAGGACAAGAGTAGGCTTATAAGAGATTAGTTTTTCTAAACTAACACCAAAATAACCACCAACTTTTGGAACCTTTTTTGACTCTGCGGGATAAGTTGCATGATCTGTATTTGCAACAATAAGATTACCTTTGCCAAGTGCAAATACAACTTCATTGATAGCGGGTGAGAGCGTGATGATACGCTCTTTAGCATATAAATTAAATGAAAAAAGAAGTATAAGAGAAAAAAACTTTATTTTCATCAGACATCATGCATCAAGGAGTCATCATAAGGATCAAGATGAATCATGATATGCCATTTACTATTTTTATCTATCTCTTTGATCTTGTCTTCGATAGAATCAGCAATTCTATGGGCGTGTAATAAAAGAATATCAGGAACAAGAACAATATGCATCTCTACAAATTTATATTTACCAGCATAACGTGTTTTGAGAAAATGAAAGCCTTGTATATCTGGGTCATTTTTAACTAAAGAAATGATTTTTTCAACTTCATCTCGTGGGAGAGAAACATCAAGCAATATATGAGAACCTTCTTCCACTAATTCATATGCTTCTTTGATGATGTATAAACCAATCGCCAAACCAAAAAGTATATCTACCCAATACCAATTTGTAAAATAAATGATACCCAGTGAAAGTAAAACAGCACCATTACTATAAAGGTCTGTTTTATAGTGGAGCAGGTCAGCTTTAATAACCATATTATTTGTCTTTTTCACAACATAAGTAAGAAAAGCAACAAGTCCACCTACTATAACGATAGACAAAGCCATCACCGCAATAGAAAGAGATATATGTGTTACACTTTCATGTTTGATAAATTTTTGTATAGATTCATATATGATAAAAAGACCAGACCCCATGACAACAAGCCCTTCAAGCGTGGCTGCTAGAGCTTCAATCTTTCCATATCCAAAAGGAAACTGCTCATCAGGGCTTCTGTCTGAAAGGCGAATTGCTAAAAAGTTAAAGACAGAAACAAACATATCCATTATGGAATCAACAGCAGATGCCAACAAAGCAACAGAACCGCTTAATATACCGACACTTAGTTTGATGATAGCCAATAGCAGGGAAAGTGCTGTGGCTACTAAAGGAGCACGTTTTTCTAATGTTGTTGATTGGTGGGTAGGTTTTTGAAGGTGAGGATCATTTGGGTTAACAAGATCAACTGCCATAAGTACTCCTTAGATGTAAAGTTGTATTGTATCAAAATATGTAAAATTTTTTGAAAGTATTGTAGGGATTTAGAAAAAATACTTTTATATTTTGAGAGATTTTGCCCAATCTTCCATAGTTTTGTGTGCTTTTTCTGCCGGTGCTTCCATAAATTCGATGATAAATTTTGTATCAAGCTCACATACTGCAATAGATCTAGGTCTAACTGCACCAACTTTTGTATTTGGGATTTCTGGACCAAAGCAAAATATGATATTTTTCATATCTTTAATATCTGGATTTATTGCACCACCAATACCTTTTGTATGTGAATAGTTATCAAATGTAGCAATATATACAGCAATAGGGTGTGATTCTATCTTTTGTTTAAAATAATCCAAGATTTCACTAACATTTTTTTGTTTGACTTCATTTTTTTCTAACTCTAATGTCCATACTGGGTATTTATCTTTAAAAGTTGTTTGTTTCATTAATCATTCCTTATAATATTGTAAAGATTAGATTA